>NZ_PREY01000040.1:0-65369 GCF_002959955.1 Burkholderia sp. BE12
GGTCGGTGGGGTCGGTGCAGTCGGTGCAGTCGGTGCAGTCGGTGCAGTCGGTGCAGTCGGTGCAGTCGGTGCAGTCGGTGCGGCGGCCTGCCGTTTGCCGTTTGCCGTTTGCCGTTTGCCGTTTGCCGTTTGCCGTTTGCCGTTTGCCGTTTGCCGTTTGCCGTCAGGCCGTTTGCCGTCAGGCCGTTTGCCGTCAGGCCGTTTGCGTCGCCGCGCCGCTGCCATCACCCGCGTCGCCGTTGCCGCCCGCGTCGCCCGCCCCGCCGTTCCCTGCGCGGCGCCATGCACGCCGCACGATCTCCGCGAATGCACCGACGAGCAGCAGCACGGCGCCCCACAGCGCGATGTCCGGCACGAGCCGCGTCACGAGGCCGCCGACCACCGCGCCGGCCAGGAAACAGAAGCTGATCGTCGCGAGCAGCGCCGAATCGTGCAGCGCCCCCGCGTCGTAGCGCGGAATCAGCCCGACGAACAGCTTCTGCGCGGCGCGCCGCAGGTTGCCGGTCGTCATCACCGACGTGTACGACAGTTCCTCGAGATGGGTGAACGACAGCGTCTGCAGCGTCGCGACGAACGAGATGCCCGGAATCAGCCATGCGCTCGACGCGCCGACGAGGCCGCTCGCGGCGACGCCGAGAAACGCGATTTCGACGATCAGGCTCACGAACGCCGTATGCCGCATCCAGCCGCGCCGCGCGGCGAGGCCGAGCAGGTGCGCGACGAACACCGCGATCACGAAGCCGCCGAGCGGCGGCACGTGATGCAGCGCGGCGGCCCATTCGCCGGCCGACAGGTTGATGCCGAGGAGCGCGACGTTGCCGGTCATCGTGTTCGCGAACACGTGGCCGTGGCCGACGTACGTGTACGCGTCGAGATAGCCGCCGGACAGCGTCAGCAATGCGGCGACAGTGAGATTGCGGCTGGCGCCGTCGAGATCCATCGATCCTCCGTGGTGCGCGCCGCCCGGCCGCGCGCGGCGGGCGATGCGAATGTCGGTCGTGCCGGCAGGCGCGCCACCGGCACTGCGCGGCCGGGCTTCGCCTCGGGCCGCGCGTCAATATAATGTTTGCCGTCGGGGAACGCGCGGGCGCCGCACATCGCAGCCGGCCGAAGCGTGTCGACTACGCGATTTTCACCGCCGCAAGTCCGGCCGAGTATAACGGGCCGGCCGCGCCGGCCGTGGCCACGCGCGCCGCCCCGCTTCACCGGGCCTTCGAATGACACTTGCGAAGTTCTTCCTGCGCTACACGGTCATCCCGTTCGCCGCGATCGTGCTGGTGGCCGTCTGGGCATTCAACCGCGAATCGGGCGAGATCGATGCGCGCCAGTACGCGGCGCTGGTGGCCGCGTATCCGTCGTTCACGCCGAAGCTGAAGCACGAGGTGGCCGACGCGTTGCGCGGCGGCAGGCTTGCGAAGGCCGATTACGGCACGATCATGCGCGACGCGCTCGACGCGGGGTTCGTGGTTGATTGGCCGGCCCCGACGGACGACGTCCGCGGCGAGCGCGGCCGGCTGCTCGGCCTCGTGAACGGCGACCTGCCGTCATCGCGGTAGCCTGCGGCCGCCGCGGGCAGTGGGCAGTGGGCAGTGGGCAGCGGGTAGCGGGCAGCGGGCAGCGGGCAGCGGGCAGTGAGCAGTGAGCAGTGAGCAGTGAGCAGCAGTGAGCAGTGAGCAGCGGCGAGCGGCGAGCGGCGAACGGCGAACGGCGAACGGCGAACGGCACGATACGCCGCTCACTGCCCGATGCCCGTGAGCCCGATCAGCGCGCCGCCCCCGAGCAGCCACAGCGGATGGATGCGCGTGCGCCACGCCAGCACCGCGCATGCGGCCGTGATGCCCCACTGGATCGCGGTGCGGTTCGACGCCTCGGAAATCAGCACCGCGCTCGCCGCGACGAGCCCGGCCGTCACCGGCATCATCCCCTGCTGCACGTAGCGGCGCCACGGCCGGTCGCGAAAGCGCTCCCACGCATGCAGCGCGAGCACGGTGACGATCGACGACGGCCCGAACTTCGCGAGCGACGCGACGAGCAGCCCGGCCCAGCCGGCCACGTGCCAGCCGACCAGCGACACGATCATCATGTTCGGCCCGGGCGCCGCCTGGGCCAGCGCGAACAGCGCGGTGAACTCGTGCGCGCTCATCCAGTGATGCACGTCCACGACCTGCCGCTGCATCTCCGGCAGGATCGTGTTGCCGCCGCCGAACGCGAGCAGCGACAGTTGGCTGAAGATCGTCGCGATGGCGATCAGCGTGTCGCTCATGGCCGCCCCTCCCGTTGCGAGTCGGGCGTGCCGGACGCGGCGGCCGGCGCCGACGTGCCCGCGTCGCGGCGGCGCGACGCGAGCCAGATGCTGACGGGCGTCAGCACGAGCATCGTGGTCAGCAGCGGCATGCGCAGCACCGCGATCGCGACGAGCGCGCACACCGCGATCGCAGCCGCCGTGCGCGGCGCCCGGAGCAGCGGCTTCGCCACCTTCACGGCCATCGCGACGAGCAGGCCGGCCGCCGCCGCGGCGAGCCCCGCGAACAGGTGCTGCACGCGCGGATCGCTCTGGGTCTTCGCGTACAGCACGCCGAGCGCGACGACGACGAGCGTCGGGCCCGCGATCAGCCCGAGAATGCCGGCGAACGCGCCGGCGACGCCGCGAAAGCGCATGCCGACGGCGACCGACAGGTTGATCACGTTGCCGCCCGGCAGGAACTGGCACAGGCCGAGCAGATCGGTGAATTCGTCGGCGGAGAGCCATTTGCGCTCGTCGACGATCGTGCGCCGCGCGAACGGCAATGCGCCGCCGAACGACATCAGGCCGAGCGACAGGAAACCGGTGAACAGCTCGGTGAGGCCGACGCCGCGGCGGGACGCGGCAGGCGGCGGGGAGGCGGGCGGCAAAGCGGATTGCATGGGGCTCCTCATCAAACGGTGAATCGAGATTACCGCCGTTCAGGATTCCGGCAAAACGATTTTATCGGCGAGTCCTTGTGATCTAGAATCACAAGCATGGCACGCGATCTCCCGCCCTTTTCCGCGCTTCGGGCCTTTGAAGCCGCGGCACGACATGAAAGCTTCAGCGCCGCCGGCGACGAGCTGCATGTGACTCACGGTGCCATCAGCCGGCAGATTGCCGGGTTCGAGGCGTGGCTCGGCAAGCCGGTGTTCCACCGCTACGGCAAGCGCGTGAAGCTCACCGACGAAGGCCGCCGCTACCTGGACACCGTGCGCGCGGCGTTCGACAGCATCGCGCACGCGACCGAGCAGTTGCGCAATACCGGCGCGGCGCGCGTCCTGCGCATCAACGCGCTGCCGACCTTCGCGATGAAATGGCTGCTGCCGCGGCTGTCGCGGTTCCAGCGCGACGTGCCGAACGTCGAGCTGAAGCTGTCGACGTCGAATGCGCCGCTCGACGCGCTGAACGGCTTCGACGTCGCGATCCGCCGCGGCCCCGGCCACTGGCCGAACTGCACGAGCGGCCACTTCCTCGACGAAAGCGTGATTCCGGTGTGCAGCCCGGCACTGCTCAAGCGCGCGCCGATCGCCCGCGCGGACGATCTCGCGCGGCACGTGCTGCTGCATTCGGATACGCGGCCGGAAGGCTGGCGCGACTGGTTCGCGGCGGCCGGCGTCGCGATGAAGGGGCGCAAGCGGCAGTCGTTCGACCACTTCTACCTGGCGCTGCAGGCGGCCGTCGACGGGCTCGGTGTCGCGCTCGGCCCGTTGCCGCTGATCGACGACGAACTCGCGAGCGGGCGCCTGGTGATGCCGCTCGACGGCCCACGCATCGCCACGCGCAGCTACTGGTGGATCGCGCCGGGCGCACCGGCCGACGATCCGCTCGTCGCGCAGTTCTGCGCGTGGCTCGACGCGCAGGCGAACGCAAACGCATGACGCGCTACGCACCCGACACCTGATCGCCACGCAGGCGCCGCGCTGCCGCCCGCCCCACACACGTTGCAAGACTGAAACCATTCGCACGCGTCGCGTCCGTTTCCCCTGCGGATTCGCGGTCGCGCCGCACATGCGATCCCCCGTCATTCCGGCCTTTCCGCACCGGGTCTGGCGCGCCGCCGGCCCGCGCCGCCGCAGCAGGTTTCACGCCTGAAACATCGCCCCCTCCGAAACGGCGCACGGCGGCAAACGCCGACCGCTCAGCCCCTGTCCGCGCGGCTTTCCGCGCGCTGGCCCACTGCTTGCTGATACAGCCGTGCAGACAACGACGACTGCACGGCCGGACGGTTCGATGCAGACGACAAACAATCATCAAGCAGGTCGGGGAAATCATGTCGAAAATCATATCGGCCGTCACACGGCTGCTGTCTCGCATCACTGCTCCTGTCACTGCTCCTGCCTGGCATCGCCTGATGCCGGCGGCGCGACTTCGCGCCGCCGACATCCGATACGCCGACACGGTCCGCATCGTCACCCGACGTCACGACGCCTCGATTCGATAGGCAAGCCCCGGGAAGTCCCAGCCGGGCGCATGCGCCACGACGACGATCCGCGCCGTTCGCGCGGGCATTGCCGCCGACGACCGCTCCGCGCGCGAAGCAAGCGCGCCGGCGGCGACGGCCGCGAGATGTCGTACGCCCCGCAGCGCCGAGGCCGGGCCTCCCGAGCCCCAAGCGCCGCGCCTGTCCGGCCGGCGCATACCGACACGAAGGAGGCGCCCACCCAGCAAACGACCCATTCCGACCCAACCAGAAGACCCATTGCGCATCCGGACGATCGAGATCCCGTCCCGAACGACCCTCTCGTCGCACCGGCCGCACGTTCCAGCTTTCAAGGGAGAAACCCATCATGACGCAATCCGTACTGACCAAGGCGGCGCTGGCCGCATCGCTCGCTTGCGTGGCCGTCGCGGCATCGGCCGGCCAGGCCAGCTCGACGTTCGGCGTGTCCGCCACCGTCAACGCAACCTGCCTGATCGACTCGGCGAGCGCGCTGACCTTCCCCGCCTACACGCCGGGCACCGGCGATCAGACGGCCCAGTCGGCGATCACGGTCCGCTGCACGAACGGGACGAATTTCAACATCGGCCTGAATGCGGGCACCACGTCGGGCGCCACGGTCGCGAGCCGCATCATGACGAGCGGTTCGAATCAGCTCAATTACACGCTGTACCAGGATTCGAACCGCACGGTCGTCTGGGGCAACACGCCGCCGACCGACACCGTCAACGGCACGGGCGCCGGCATGGCGATGGCCCAGGCAATCACCAAGACCGTCTACGGCAAGGTGCCGGACCAGCCCAACGCCGTGCCGGGCAACTACGCCGACACGGTGACCGTCACCGTGACGTTTTAGCGCGGCGCGGGAGGGCCCGTCGCATCCCGCATGCGCGCGCCCTCCCCACCGGCCGCCACCGCGCCCGTCGCGCGCAGCGCCGCGCATGGCGAAGCGAATCTCACAGGGGTAGATCTGCGATGAAACCGAACACGTGCCAACTCGCGAAGTGGATCGCGGCCGCAACGCTTGCCGCGGCATGCGTCGACAGTCATGCAACGAATTTCACGGTGTCGCCCGTTCGCGTCGAACTGTCCGCGGCGCACACGAGCGTCGCGCTCACGGTCAGGAACGAGTCGGCCGACGAACCCGTGATCGTCCAGCTGGGTACCGCCGCGTGGTCGCAAAACGCGGGCGACGACGTCTATGCGTCCACCGGCGACCTGATTGCCGCTCCGCCCATTTTCACGATCCCGCCCGGCGGTTCGCAGGTCGTGCGGGTCGGCCTGCGACACGCGCCGAGCGCGGATCAGGAAATCGGCTACCGGCTGTATCTGCGCGAAGTGCCGCCCACGCCGAAGCCGGGATTCGCCGGCGTGCAGATCGCGCTCGAAATGAGCCTGCCGATCTTCGTGAGGCCGAAGACCGACACCGCCCCTCGCCTGCGCTGGGCAGCGGCCCCGCGTCCGAGCGGCGCCGGCATGCTCGCGCTGCGCGTGACCAACGAAGGCACCGCGCATGCGCAGGTGGCGAACCTCGAGCTGCTCGCGCCGGGCAGCGACCGGCCGGTCGCCACGCATGCGGAGTTCGCCTACATTCTGCCGGGCCAGTCGCGGCAGCTGATGTTCAAACCCGGCTCCGGCGCCGTACCGGCCGTTGCTTCCGGATTGCATTTGGTCGGCTACTCCGATGCGGGCAACATCGACTCCACGATCGCGCCGAACGACCGCTAAGGCGGCGATCCTGATCGCGATCATCATGAGCACACGGATGACATTCGCGGAAGAACGTCCGGTCGCGGCACCGGCGGCACCGGCGGCGCACGCCGCGGCGGGCGGCGCCGCCGAGCTGCTGTATCAGGTCGACATCAACCGGCAGGGGCTCGACGAAACCGCGTTGCTGATCAAGGCGGCCGACGGCGAATTCTACGTGTCGGCCGACGACCTGAAGCGCTGGCGGCTCAAGTTGCCGGACGTCCGGCCGCTGGCCGGCGCCGACGCGCCGTTCTACCCGCTGAAGTCGATCGCGGGGCTCGCCTGCACGGTCGACGAGAAAAATCTGACGATGTCGATCAGCGTGCCTGCCGATGCGTTCGTCGGCGCGTCGTTCGACGAGACGGAGCGGAATCGCCGGCCCGCGGTCGAACCGGGCATCGGCGGCTTCTTCAATTACGACCTGCTCGCCGAGCAGGCCGCGGGCCGCACGCATGGCTCGGGCCTGTTCGAGCTCGGCTTCTTCAATCGTTTCGGCGTCGGCGTCGGCACGTTCCTCGCGGACGAGTCGGGCCCCACCCGCCGGCTGACGCGCCTCGAAACCACGTGGACGACCGATCGCCCCGGCAAGCTCGCCAGCCTGCGCATCGGCGACGCGATCAGCCGCCCCGGCATGTGGGGCCGCGCGATCCGCTTCGGCGGCATTCAGTACGCGACCAATTTCGCGACGCAGCCCGGGCTCGTCACGATTCCGCTCCAGGGCGTGAGCGGGCAGGCCGTGCTGCCTTCGACCGTCGACGTCTACGTCAACAACGCGCTCACGTCGACGCGCGACGTCGCGCCCGGCCCGTTCGCGATCAACAACGTGCCCGTGGTGACCGGCCAGGGCGACGTGCGGGTCGTGGTGCGCGACGTCATGGGCCGCGAACAGGTGATCACCCAGTCGTTCTACGCGAGCGCGAATCTCCTCAAGCAAGGCATGCAGGACTTCTCGTACGAGGTCGGCAAGGAGCGGCGGGATTTCGGCCTGGCAAGCAACGACTACGGACGATGGTTCGCCAGCGCGACGCACCGGATCGGCGTGACCGACCGGTTCACCGGCGAGATCCACGCCGAAGCCGAAGCATCCCGGCAGAACCTCGGCGTCGGCGGCGTGTTGCTGGCCGGCCCGCTCGGCGTCGTCAATGCGGCCGCGGCGGCGAGCCGCAGCGCCGACGGCCCCGGCGCACTTGCGGTGATCGGCGTGGAGAGCCAGTCGGGCCTCGTCGACATCGGCGCGCACGCGCAATGGGCCACGCCGCATTTCGCGCAGATCGGGCTCGAGCCGGGCACGCCCGCGCCGAAGCTGCTGACGAGCTTCAACATCGGCGTCGGGATGGGCCGCTTCGGCTCGCTCGGGCTCGCGCACGTGTTCGTCGACGATCGCGGCGGCTACAAGGTTCAGCTGCTGTCGCTCAGCTACAGCGTTCAGCTCGGCCGTTTCGGCTTCGCGAACGTCAGCGTCAGCAAGCCGCTGGGCGGATCGGGCGCGACCAGCGTCGGCGTCGCGTGGACGATACCGATCGACAACCGCACGAGCGCGTCCTTCGTGACGACGCACCAGCAGGGCGCGACCGACATGCTCGCGCAAGTGCAGCGCAGCCTGCCGGTCGGCGAAGGATTCGGCTACTCGGTTCAGGCGGGCAACAACACGCAGGATGCGAGCGCGACGCTGCAGACGCGCACCGGCACCTACAGCGTCGAGGCCGCGTCCTATCGCGGCCGGGCCGGCGTCAGGGCCAACGCATCGGGCGGCGTCGCGTTCGTCGACGGCACGGCGCGCCTGTCGCGCCAGATCACCGACAGCTTCGCGCTCGTCAAGGTGCCGGGCTTCGCCAACGTCGGCATCCTCGCGGACAACCAGCTCGTCGCTCACACCGACGCCAACGGCGTCGCGCTGCTGCCGCGGCTGCGCGCCTATGAAAGCAATCCGATCTCGATCGAGCAGGCCGACCTGCCGTTCGACGCGAAGATCGGCACGCTGAAGCTCGACGCGGTGCCCTATTTCCGCAGCGGCATGGCGCTCGAGTTTCCGATCTCGCGTTCGCGCGGCGCGGTGCTCACGCTCGATCTCGAGAACGGCGCGCACTTGCCGGCAGGCGCGGTCGTCACGGTCGCGGGGCAGAAGGAAGCCTTCCCGGTCGGCCACGACGGCGTCGTCTATCTCACCGGACTGTCGGAGCAGAACCGCCTGCGCGCGACGTGGCGCGACCAGCAGTGCGACCTGACCGTCCGCTTTCCCGCCGGCGACGATCCGCTGCCGGACCTGGGCACCCATCTTTGCAAGGGAGTCACACCATGAGACATCGCAAGCATGCCGGGCGGCGCGACCGGCTGACGCGCGTTCGCGCCGCCGCGGCGGCGCTCGCGGCCGGCGCGGCCGTGCTGCACGCACTGCCCGCGCTCGCGGCGACGACCTGCACGATGAACGCGCCGTCGTCGATGGTGTTCGGCACGTACGACACGATCAATGCCGCCACCTCCGCGGTCACGATCTCGGTCAACTGCACCGGCAGCGGTACCGCCACGCCGACGGTGTCGGCAAGCATGGGCGGCGGCACCTACGCGAATCGCCTGATGACCCGGACCGGCGGCGCGCAGACGTTGGGCTACAACATGTATCTCGACAGCGCGCACACGACGATCTGGGGCGACGGCACGAGCGGCACGTCCACGATTTCGTGGGGCAAGACCAACGGCGCCGCCAACTTCAGCTCGACCGTGTACGGCTTGATCCGCGGCGGCCAGAACGTCGTGCCGGGCGGCTACGCGGACCAGAACATCACGATCATGTTCAACTACTAGGCGAAGCGGCGGCGCGCGCACGATCCCGCCGCCGCGTCGATCGCCACCATGGACTCAGACAACGGGTGCAGATCATGAATCGAATCGAGACAGCGCGTGCCGCCGCATCGCGGCGCAGGCAGTGCGGACGGCGCGGCGCATCCCAATCCGCGCCGATACGGGCCGCTCGCCACGCGAAACGGATGCTGGCCGCGATGGCCGCGCTATCGATCGTGTCGTTCGGCGCCGGGCCGGGCCCGGCCGATGCGAAGCAGGCCACCCGGTCGGTGCAGGTCGGCGCGACGGTCCAGCCGTACGCGCGGCTCAAGGCGACCAGTCCGGTCCAGCTCGTGATCGCGAACAAGGACACGAGCGTCGGCTCCCTGAGCGTGCCGAACGTCAACAACCCCGCCGGGACGACGCTTGCGGTCCAGACCAACGACCGGGCCGGGTACACGGTGCTGGTGCAGATCGCCGCCGCCAGCCAGTCGCAGTTCAGCTCGATCGAGATCGGCGGCATCGGCGGCAAGGTCGTGCTGCCGGCGACGGGCGGCAAGATCGCCGTGCCGTATACGGCGCTCAACACGACCTTCACGGTGACCTATCGTTTCGTGTTCGCGCCGAAGGCGAAGGACGGGACCTTCGCCTGGCCGGTTACGTTCTCGGTGCAGCCCAACCCGTGACGTCCGACGATCGCCGGGGCCGAGGGCGAGGCCGGCAGTCGTGATCGGCGCCGCGGCTCACACCACCGGGCCCGGTTCCTTTTCCTTGCGCAGGATCGCGTACAGGATGATCGCGCCGAAGGTCGCGGTGCCGATCCCGCCGAGCCCGAAGCCGCCGATCTTCAGCGAGAAGTCGCCGGCGCCGAGCACCAGCGTGACGGCCGCGACGATCAGGTTGCGGTTGTCGGAGAAGTCGACCTTGTTGACGACCCAGATCCGCGCGCCCGTCACCGCGATCAGCCCGAACACGACGATCGACACGCCGCCGAGCACGGGGCCCGGGATCGTCTGGATCACCGCGCCGAACTTCGGCGAGAAGCCGAGCCCGATCGCGATCAGCGCGGCGAGCGCGAACACGAGCGTCGAGTAGATCCGCGTGACGGCCATCACGCCGATGTTCTCCGCGTAGGTGGTCACGCCCGTGCCGCCGACGCTGCCCGAGACGATCGTCGCGAGCCCGTCGCCGATGAACGCGCGGCCGACGTAGCGGTCGAGGCTGGTGCCCGTCATCGCGCTGACGGCCTTGATGTGGCCGAGGTTCTCCGCGACCAGGATCACCGCGATCGGCGCGAGCATCAGCATCGCGTGCGGATCGAACACCGGCGCGCGGAAGCTCGGCACGCCGAACCACGCGGCATGCGCGACGATCGCGAAATCGATCGGCTTGCCGAGACCCATCCCGTTGGTCGCGATCGCGTAGATCACGTAGGCGATCACGAGCCCGACGAGGATCAACAGGCGCTGCATCATCCCGCGCGCGAACACCGCGACGCCGCCGACGCACAGCACCGTGACGAGCGCCATCACCGATTCGAAGGTCGAGGCCGACACGCCCTTGACCGCGATCGGCGCGAGGTTCAGCCCGATCACCGCGACCACCGCGCCGGTCACGACCGGCGGCATCAGCGTCTCGATCCAGCGCGTGCCGATCGCCTGCACCAGCGCGCCGAGCGCGACGTACACGACGCCGCACGCGACGATCCCGCCGAGCGCGACCGGAATGTTCGGGTTGGGCCCGCTGCCGCCGTAGCCCGTCACCGCGATCACCAAGCCGATGAACGCGAAGCTCGAGCCGAGATAGCTCGGCACGCGCCCGCCGACCAGCACGAAGAACAGCAGCGTGCCGATGCCCGACATGAAGATGCACAGGTTCGGGTCGAAGCCCATCAGCAGCGGCGCGAGCACGGTCGAACCGAACATCGCGACGACGTGCTGCACGCCCATCGCGATCATCTGCGGCCACGCGAGGCGCTCGTCGGGGCCGACCACGCGCGAGGCCGCGCCGGTCGGTTGGACCCGCCAGCGCGGGAAGTAGGAATCGGACATGGGGAAAGCGCTCCTGTCGGTCGTCGGTCGCCGGCTGCGAAGGATGCGCCGGTCTGGAATCTGGCGCGAGTTTACGGAGCGGAATGGGGGCTGGCAAGCGACCCGGTAGGCAGGGCCGGCCAGACGAGAACGCGGCAGGCCGCGCGAGAGAACCGGTGCGCGACCGCGCGGCCCGGCGAAGCGCCCGTCCGCGCATGATGCGCGGCTGGCGGCGGCAAGCGTCGGCCGCGAAGTAAGCATGCGCTCACATCGAAGCCGGCGCCGCGTTCCTCACGGGTTGATGTACTGGAACAGCGACAGGTTCTGCAGTTGCACGTACGCCTTCTGCGCGCCGGTCAGCGCGTTCTGCACCTGCAGGTACTGGCTGATCGTCGTGACCATGTTGGTGCTGGTCAGGTCCGTCAGGTTGCTGGTCGTCTGCAGCGACGCGGTCTGGGTGACGGCCTGCATCGCCTTCACTTCCTGCTCGCGGCCGCCGACGGATGCCTGGATCGTCGTCACGTTGCGCATCGTGTTGCCGACCTTGATCGACCCGGTCATCAGCGCGTTCTTCAGCGACACGGCCGCGACAGGGTTGCCGGTCACCGGCGTCTTCAGCGCCGCGATCATCGAGTCGAGCGTCGAGAAGATGTCGGCGCCGCCGCTCGCCTGCGGGCCGGGCGTCACGGCGAACGTATCGCCGCTGCTCGGCGTGCCCGATACGGCCACCGTCATCCCGCTGCCGAGCGCGATCGACGCACCCGACGTGTAGGCCTGCGCGGGCGTCGTGGTCGGCGGCTTGGCCGAGCTGTCGGTCACCGTGTAGGTCGGCGCGGCGGGCGTGCCGCCGAACGTGATCGCGAAATGGTGATCGTTGGTCGCGGCGGACGGGTCCGTCACCGTCACCGCGCCGATCGCGCCGGTGCCGACGTTGCCGGCGCCGGCCGACGGAACCTGCGCGCTGCCGAGCGACGGCACGGACATGAACACCGCCGAACCGGTGTCGCCCTGCGACACGCTGCTCGAATCGGCGATCTGCACCTGGCGCGTGCCCGAGTCGCCGACGTAGCTGATGCTGCCGTTCGGGCTGGCCGTGAACGGCGCCGTCGAATTGTTCAGGCCGGCGAACAGGTAATTGCCGGCACCGTCGTTCGAGTTCGCGAGCGTCACCAGCTGGTCGCGATAGCCTTGCAGCTGCGTCGCGAGCGCCGAGCGGTCGCTGTCGGCCAGCGAGCCGTCGCCGGCACGCACGATCAGCGTCTGCACGCCGGTCAGCACGCTGCTCACGCTCTGCAGCGCCTGGTCCTCGGCCTGCAGCGACGCGAGCGCGGTGGTCTGGTTGGTCGCATACTGCGACAGCGTCGCCGACGTCATCGACAGCTGCACGGCCTGCGCCGCGCCGACCGGGTTGTCGGCCGGCGTCTGCAGGCTCGTGCCGCTCGAAATCTGCTGGTACAGCTGCGCGAGCTGCGCCTGCTGATCGTTCATCTGTGAAACGTTCAGCTGGAAGAACTGGGCGCTGGAAATTCGCATCGCTTCTATCCCTCGAATCCGGTCAGTTGAACAGGCCGAGCACGGTCTGGAACAGCGTCGCCGCCGTCTGGATCACTTTCGCGTTCGCCTGGTAAAGCTGCTGGTACTGCATCAGGTTCGCCGCTTCCTCGTTCTGGTTCACGCCCGACACCGACTGCTGCGCGGTCGTGATCTGGCCGACGAGCGAGGTCTGCGCGGCGCTCGACGACTTCAGCTGGCTCGCCGTGTTGCCGATCGCGTTCACGTAGTTCGCATACGCGCCGGTCAGCGTCGTCGTGCCGCCGCCGAGCGCCTTCGCGGTGACGAGCTGCGACAGCGCTTGTGCGTTGGAGCCGTCGCTCGTGCCGCCCGCGTACGGTCCGATCGTGAACGTGTCGCCATCCGACGGCGCGCCGGACAGCGTGACGGTCACGCCGTTCATCACGCCCGCCGGAGCCGGCTGCGTGGTGCTGTTGATCGTCAGCTTCGCGCCGGCCGTCGCGTTGTACGGCACGCTGTCGGTCGGGCTCGTGATCGTCACCGAGGTCGGCGGGGTGCCCGCGATCGTCACCGTGGTGCCGGCCGGGAAGCCCGACAGCGACTGCGACGCCGCGTCGTAGGTCAGCTTGGTCGGCGTCGTCGGCACCTGATAGCCGGCGCTCACCGCGCCCTGCGTGATCTTTGCCGTGCCGATGTTGGTTTTCGATGCCGCAGCGACCACCGGCGACGCGGCCGCGATCGCCGAGCCGCTCGTGGTCGCGAGGCCGAAGCCGGTCAGCGCGCCGCGCGTCGGCAGCACGGTGAACTGGTCGCCGGCATTCATCGCGCCGGACGAGAACGAGAAGTTCAGCCCGCCGAGCGAGACCGGCATCGGACCCGCCTTCTGGTCGACCACCGACCCGCTCGCGCGGTCGGTCAGCGTGTAGTTCGTGCCGTCGTACGACAGCGTGTAGTCGCTCGTCGTCGGCTGCGACGCATTGGCGAACGACACGGACAGCGACGCGTTGCCGGTGTTGCCCTGATTCGAATAGACGGTCGGGTTCGTCACCGTGAACAGGTTGCCGCCCGGCTTGCCCGCCAGATCGACGCCGAGCGCGTTCTGCGCGTTGACCTGCGCGGCGAAGCTGGTCGCGAGCGCGCCGAGTTGCGCCTGCGCCGGGTCGAGCGTCTGACGGCGGAACGCGAGCAGGCCGCCGAGCGTGCCGCCCGACAGCGACGCATCCGGCAGCGCCTGGTTCGGCCCCTGCGGATTCGCGCCGGCGATGCCCTGCGACACGACAGTCAGCTCGCTCGGATCGGACGACGACGTGACGGTCGCAAGCTGGTAGCTCTTGTCGGCGACGACGAGCGGCTGGCCGCCCGCGAGGAATACGCTGTAGCCGCTGTCGTTGCGCACGACCTGCACGCCGGCGAGGCTCGACAGGTTCGACACCGCGAGGTCGCGCTGGTCCATCAGCTGGTTCGGCGGCTGCCCCTGGCTGCTCGCCGCCGAGATCTGCTGGTTCAGCTGCGCGATCTGCGCGGTGTACGTGTTGATCTGCGACACGGTGCTGGTGAGCTGCGTGTTCACGCTCTGGCGCAACGCGTCGTATTGCTGGCCCGCCGCCTTCAGCTGGTCGCCGAGAATCTGCGCGTTGCTGATCGCGGTCTGCCGCACCGACGGATCGGACGCATTGTTCGCGACGTTCTGCAGCCCGGTGAAGTAGCTCGTGATCGCGGTCGAGATGCCGGCCGTCGGGCTGCCGACGTAGTTGTTCAGCTGCGCGACGAGCGAATACCACGTCGACAGCGCGCCGCCCTGCGTCTGCGCGCCGTTCAGCTGGTCGCTCAGGTACTGGCTGTACTGCCGCTGCACGGTGACGGTGTTCACGCCCTGGGGCATGTAGCCGCTGCTGGTGTACTGGCCGCTCGCCTCGGCATAGACGGGCCGCTCGACCGAATAGCCGGGCGTCGCGGCGTTGCTGATGTTCTGGCCGGTCGTCGTGAGGCCCCAGAGCGCGGCATTCAGGCCGCTGACGCCGAGGTTCATGAGTGAGTTGGACATGCGCGATCCTGATGAGCCGGCCGCGCTGCGGCCGCCGGGTTGCGTGACTCCCGGTATAACGGCCGCGGATCGAAAAAATTGAGGAAAAAATGCGTGCGCGGCGCACGGGCGTGCGTCGCCGGTCGAAGCGGCCGGCGGGCGTGCCGGCGGGGCTGTGCGGGCGGCCCGTGCGGGGCCGGCCGCCGGGTGCGCGTCAGGCCCGCGCGAGCGAGCGGCGCTTCATTTCGAGCTGCGTGATCAGCCGCTGCAGCGTGTTCTCCGCGCTGCCCGGCAGCGACATGTAGCGGAAGCCGAGCTGGTAGCGCCGCGAGCCGTTCGGCAGCTGCGTCGAACGCTGCGACACCAGTTGCAGGTCGAGCGACAGCTTGCCGTGGCCGGTCAGCTCGAGCTCGACGTCCGGCAGCAGCGTGCCGACCTCGAGCGCCTCGACGCGCTCGTCGGCCGTGCGCAGCCCCACGCCGCCGAGCGACAGGTTGTGCACCTCGAACAGGAAGCTTTCACCGTCCGGCAGCTTGCCGCGGCAGAGGAACGGATCGACGATCGGCGCGTCGACGCGGAAATATTCGCGGCGCTGGATGCAGACCAGCACGTCGGGAAAATCGGCGACGAACGCGGGCAGCCCCTCGTAGCGCGTCTCGCGCGGCGTGCCCGTGGTGAATTCGACGCGCACGCCCTCCGGCGCGGCCGCGAACGTGCAGTGCGACGCGCCGAGGATGCCGGCGTTCTGCTCGGACAGCGCGCCCCAGTCGAACGTGAACGTCCGTTCGCCGACGTCGACCTCGAGCAGGCGCGTGACGAGCTGGCCGCCCGGGTACTGGACGGTCAGGAAATCGCCCCGGTTCACGAGGTTGCGCAGCTGCACGCCGATTTCCAGCGGGTTGCGGCGGGCATAGTCGGGCCCGGAGTGGCCTGAATCCAGGCTGGGGTCCATCGACGTTTCGATATTCATGGCTAGCCGGTCTTTCTTGTCTTGTCATGGGCGCCCGGACAACCGGTGCGCAGTAAAACCGGGCCAGAACACCGGCCCGGCCGCAGGTCTCTCACACTTAGCGGCAGTGCTGACCGAAAGTTTAGATCGAAACGGTGATTTATTTCGCGCAAACGTTGAAACCGCGCGCGGCGGGATGCCGGGCGCGGTCCGAAGGGATGCCACAGCGGCGCCGGGCGGGCCCGTCAGCCGATCTGCTGCATGATCGAGATCAGCTTCTTCGCGTAATTCGGGTCGGTTGCGTAGCCGGCTTTCTGCATGCCGTGCGCGAAGCCTTCGACGCTGCGGCTCGCGCTCAGCACGCCCGCGTAGCGCGGATTGTTCTTCAGCAGGTTCGCGTAATCGGTCATCGCGTGCTCGTACGAGTCGTACGCGCGGAACTTCGCGACCACGCGGCGCGGCGTGCCGTTCACGTATTCGGTGGTCAGCGCCGACACGGTGCGGCCGGTCCAGCTCTTGTTCGCCTTGATGCCGAACACGTTGTAGCTGGTCGAGCCGTCCGCCGCACGGATCTCGCGCTTGCCCCAGCCCGATTCGAGCGCGGCCTGGCCGACGATGAAACGCGCCGGGATGCCGGTCGTCGCACTGGCCGCCTGCGCGGGGGCCGCGAGCCGGTCGACGAACGCGTCCGCGTTCTGCACGCCGCTCGCGCCCTTCAGCGGCGGCGTCAGCGCGCTGCCGGCCGAATAGCCGCGCGCGCCGGCAAGCCCGCCGTTGTTCGCCGCGTTCGCATAGGCCTTCGCCATCGCGTTCATCGCGGCGAGGCTGCCTTCGTTGCCGGCCGTGCCGGGGCCGCCGGCGCCCATGCCGCCCATGCCGCTTGCACCGACGTCGGCCGCCGTGTCGCTGCCCGCGCCGACGCCCGCATTGCGCAGCAACTGCTTCATCAGCGCGTCGGCGACGCCGATCCCGTGCTTCGACATCTGCTGCGCGAGCTGCTGATCGAGCATCGACGTGTACATCTTCGACGTATGCGAATCGAACAGCCCGCCGTCGGGCGACGCGTCGCGCATGCTCTTGAGCATCATCTGCGTGAACATCGCGTCGAACTGGCCGGCCACCGCCTTCGCGCCGGCCTGCGGCGACTGCTTCGCCTGCGCGCGCAGCGCATCGAAACCCTGCACGTCGAGCGCGAAGCGCTGCGTGAGGTCATTCGCGTTGGGGAGATTCGCCGCCATTTAGATCACCTCCAGGTCGGCGCGCAGCGCGCCGGCCGCCTTCATCGCCTGCAGGATCGACATCAGGTCCGCGGGCGTCGCGCCGAGCGTGTTCAGCGCCTTCACGACGTCGGCGAGATTCGCGCCGGCCGTCACCATCTTCAGCGCGCCGTTGTCCTGCTTGAGCTGGATCTGCGACTGCTGCGCCACCACCGTCTGCCCGTTCGAGAACGGCCCCGGCTGCGACACCACCGGCTGCGTGTTGACAACCACCGACAGGTTGCCGTGCGCGACCGCGCAGCTTTGCAGCGTGACCATCTGGTTCATCACGATCGAGCCGGTGCGCGCGTTCAGGATCACCTTGGCGGCGGCCTTGTCCGGGCTCACGTCGAGGTTCTGCAGCCGCGCCATGAACGCGACCTGCTGCGCGGAGTCGGCCGGCGCCGCGAGCTGGATCGTGCGGCCGTCGAGCGCCGTCGCGGTGCCCGGGCCGAAGCTCGAGTTGACCGCGGACACGATCCGCTGCGCGGTGCCGTAATCCATGTCGTTCAGTTGCAGTTGCAGCACGCCGTTCATCTGCGCGATCGCGTTGGGCACTGCGCGCTCGACGATCGCGCCGCCGACGATCCGGCCGGCCGCGAGCTGGTTCACCTGCACGCGGCTGCCGTTCGCGCTGGCGCCCGCGCCGCCGACCGCCATGTTGCCCTGCGCAAGCGCATACACCTGGCCGTCCGCGCCCTTCAGCGGCGTGAGCAGCAGCGTGCCGCCGCGCAGGCTCTTCGCATTGCCGAGCGACGACACGGTCACGTCGAGCGCCTCGCCCGGCCGTGCGAACGGCGGCAGCGTGGCCGTCACCATCACGGCCGCGACGTTCTTCAACTGCATGTTGTTCAGCGACGACGGGCCGCCGTTGGCCGAACCGTTGTTGATCGAGATGCCGAGGTTCGCGAGCATGTTCGCGAGCGTCTGCGTCGTAAACGGCGTCTGCATCGTCTGGTCGCCCGTGCCGTCGAGGCCGACGACGAGGCCATAGCCGATCAGCGGGTTGTCGCGCACGCCCTGGATCTGCGCGAGATCCTTCAGGCGCTCCGCGTGCGCGGGCGTGGCGCCGAGCACGCAGGCGGCCACGGCCGCGAACGCGACGGCGAGCCGCGCGGCGGCATGCGCGCGGGCCGACAGGCGGCTGAACAGGGTCGTCTGCATCGTCATCACCACGGCGCGATGTTGAGGAAGAAGCGCTGCAGCCAGCCCATCGTCTCGGCTTCGTTGATGTAGCCCTTCGACGAGTATTCGATCTTCGCGTCGGCGACCTGGGTCGAATAGACCGAGTTCGCGCCCGAGATCGTGTTCGGGTTGACGACGCCCGAGAAGCGCACGAATTCGTTGCCCTGGTTGATCAGCATCTGCTTCTCGCCGCTCACCACGAGGTTGCCGTTCGGCAGCACGTTGGTGACGGTCACCGTGATCGTGCCGTTGAACGTGTTCGCCGCGCTCGCGCCGCCGGTGGCCGCGAACTTGTTCGCGCCGGTCGCCGACAGGTTCGCCTTCGCGAACAGCCCGCCGAGGAAGCCGACCGTCGGCACGTTGAAGTCGGTATTGCCCTGCCGGTTCGTGTTCGCGCCCGACGATTTGGTCGCGTTGATGTTCTCCGCGATCATGATCGTCAGGATGTCGCCGATGTTGCGCGGCCGCTGATCCTCGAACAGCGGTCGCCCGGCGTAGCCGGGGTTGTAGATCGAGCCGGGCGCCTGCATCGACATCGGCATCGGCGGCTGCGCCGTCATCGGCTGCTGGATGATCGGATCGCGCGGAATCTGCGCGCAACCGGCGAGCGCCGCCACCGCGACCGCGCAGGCGGCGCGGACGGTGGCTGACGAGGGGAGGCGAACCTGCTTCATGGCGACGACGGGACGTTCCGGTTAGGTCTTCATCTGCGTGACGGTCTGCAGCATCTGGTCGGACGTCGTCACGGCCTTGCTGTTGATCTCGTAGGCACGCTGCGTCTGGATCATGTTGACGAGTTCCTGCACGACGTTCACGTTCGACGCCTCGACGTAGCCCTGGTTGAGCACGCCCGCGCCGTTCAGCCCCGGCTGCGACACGTTCGGCGCGCCCGACGACGTCGTTTCCGCGAACAGGTTCTCGCCCTTCGCCTCGAGGCCGGTCGGGTTGATGAAGGTCGCGATCTGCAGCGAGCCGATCTGGACCGCGTTGCCCGAGCCCGGCTGCGTGACCGACACGACGCCGTCCTTGCCGATCGTCAGCGACTGCGCGTTCTGCGGCACGGTGATCGCCGGCAGGACCTGGTAGCCGCTCGACGTGACGAGCTGGCCCTGCGCGTTGGTCTGGAACGAACCGTCGCGCGTGTACGCGTTGGTGCCGTCCGGCATCAGCACCTGGAAGAAGCCCGCGCCGTTGATCGCGACGTCCTTCGAGTTGCCGGTCTGCGTGAGGCCGCCCTGCGTGTACAGGCGCTCGGTCGCGACCTGCTGCACGCCGGTGCCGAGCTGCAGGCCCGACGGCAGCTCGGTCTGCTGCGTCGAATTCGCACCGGGCTGGCGGATGGTCTGGTACAGCAGATCCTCGAACACCGCGCGCGACGCCTTGAAGCCGTTCGTGCTGGTGTTCGCGAGGTTGTTCGAAATCACGTCCATCTGCGCCTGCTGCGCATTCATGCCGGTGGCGGCGATGTAGAGCGAACGATTCATTTGTCAGGTCTCCTGCGTAGGGTGGCGCGGGCGCTCAGCTGAAATTGAGCAGCTGGTTCGCCGTCTGCTCGTTCTGGTCGGCCGTCTGGATCAGCTTCGACTGCAGCTGGAACGCGCGTGCGTTGTCGATCATCGCGACCATCGCGGTCACCGGGTTGACGTTGCTGCCTTCGAGCGAATTCGGCGTGACGACCACGTTCGGGTCGGTATCGGCCGGATTGCCGTCGGCGGTGCGGAACAACCCGTCGTTGCCGCGCGTGAGCGTGGCCGGATCGGGATTGACGAGCTTCATCTGGTCGACGATCGCGACCGCCGTCGGCGGGTCGCCCGGCATCAGCGCGGACACCGTGCCGTCCTTGCCGATCGTCACTTCCGCGTTCGGCGGCACCGAGATCGGGCCGCCGTTGCCGACCACCGGCAGGTTGCTCGCGTTGACGAGCTGGCCGTTTTCGTCGACGTGCAGATTGCCGGCGCGCGTGTACGCCTCGCTGCCGTCGGCCGTCTGCACCGACAGCCAGCCGGCGCCCTGCACGGCGACGTCGAGCGGATTGCCGGTGCGCGTGATCGGACCCGGCGCGTAATCGGCGCCGGGCGTGGACGACAGCACGTAGGTACGCGTCGTCGTCGGATCGATGTTGCTGCCGTCGCCGAAATTCATCGGCACCGCGCGATACGTCGCGAGCTGCGCGCGAAAACCCGTCGTCGATGCGTTCGCGAGGTTGTTCGCGACGATCGCCTGCTGGTCGAGCGACTGCGACGCGCCCGTCATCGCCGTATAGATCAGTCGGTCCATGGCTGCCGGTTATCCGCGCTTACAGGTTGATGAGCGTCTGGTCGACGGTCTGCTGCGTCTTGATCGTCTGCGCGTTCGCCTGGTAGTTGCGCTGCGCGGTGATCAGGTTGACGAGCTGCGACGTGAGGTCGACGTTCGAGTTCTCGAGCGCGCTGCCCTGCAGCGTGCCGTGGTTCGTGCTGCCCGGCGCAGAGACCTGCGGCACGCCCGACGCGGCGGATTCCGCGTACTGGTTGCCGCCGAGGTTCACCAGCCCGTTCGGGTTGTTGAAGTTCGCGAGCGCGATCTGGCCGAGCACGGCGGTCTGGCCGTTCGAGTAGTTGCCGGTCAGCTTGCCGTCGGTGCCGATCGAGTAGGTCGTCAGCGTGCCGCTCGCGTAGCCGTCCTGCGCGAGGTTGTTCACGCCGTCCTTGCCGCCGTACTGCGTCGTGCCGGTCAGGTCGAGCGTCAGTGCCTGCGGCGTCGCCGAGCCGTCGGTGTTCGGCACGGTGAACTGGAACTGGCCAAGCGACGCGGTCGGCGCGGCCGGCGTGCCGGTCGTCGTGCTCTTGATCACGCCCGACGTATCGAACGTGATCGTGCCGAGATCGGTCGTCGCGCCGCCCTGCACGCCCGCGTACGCTTCCCACGTGCCGGCCGCCGACTTCACGAAGTACATGTTGACGGCCTGCGAGCCGCCGAGCGAGTCGTACACCTGGATCGCGGTCGAGTAGTTGTACGTCGTGTTGTCGGTCGCGCTGAACGGCGTCTTGGTCGGCACCGTGTCCTGCGAGTTCAGGTTGAACTGGCCGGTGATCTTGGTCGTCGCGGTCGGCGCGATGTTGCTGGTCGGCGCCTGCAGCGGCACGGTCTGCGCAGTGTTGATCACGCCGCCCGCGTTGGCCGCGTAGCCCATCAGGTTACGGCCCTGCGCGTCGACGATGAAGCCGTTCTTGTCGCGCTGGAACGTGCCGTCGCGCGAGTACGTCGTCACGCCGTTGTTCGACATCTGGAAGAAGCCGTTGCCGTTGATCGCGACGTCGAGCGAGGAATTCGTCGTATTGATCGTGCCCTGCCCGAAGTTCTGCTGCACCGCGTTCAGCGACGTGCCGATGCCGATCTGCGTGTTGACCGACGTCGCGACCGAGTTCGCGTACATGTCGGCGAACTGCGCGGTGCTCGACTTGAAGCCGACCGTGTTCGCGTTCGCGATGTTGTTGCCGATCACGTCGAGCGCGTTCGATGCGCCGGCGAGGCCGCTCAGTCCCTGTTGATAACCCATTTCGGTCTCCGTTACGAGAAAGCTCGATCAGTTGGTGGTGGTGTCGCCGGACGAGGACGACTTGGTGTTCGGGAAGATCGACGCAACCTGGGTGAGCCCCACCGTCGTGCCGTTCGACAGCACGAGCCCCGCGGTGCCGTCCGCCTGCTTGATCACGCTCTGCACCTGCGAGGCCGCGAGCGTCGTGGCCGCCTGCGGCGTGCCGGCACTGTTGGTGTACGACGCGCTGACCGTGTACTTGCCGTCCGGCAGCGCGTTGCCGGCCGCGTCGGTCGGCGTCCAGTTGAACGGCACGGTGCCGGCCGACTGCGCGCCCGCGTTGATCGTGTTCACGACGGCGCCCGCCGAGTTCTTCACGGTGATCGTCAGGTTCGACACCGAACTCGCGAGCGACACCCCGAACGGCGACGCCGCGCCGCTCTTCACCGCGACGCTATTGCCCGGCGCGAGCACGTTCGTGCCGATCAGCAGCGCGGCCTGCGTCTGCTGGCCGGCCGCGAGCTGCGTCGACAGCGACGTGAGCGACGTGTTCAGTTGCGCGATGCCGCTCACCGTGTTGATCTGCGCGAGCTGCGACGTCATCTGCGAGCTGTCCACCGGGCTGGTCGGATCCTGGTTCTGCAGCTGCGTGACGAGCAGCTTCAGGAACGTCGCCTGCAGGTCGCTCGCCGACGTGCCGTTGGTCGACGACACGTTGTTGGTGTTCATCGTGTCGGTCGGCAGCGTCGACACGCTGGTGCCGTTGCCGCCGATCGTCGTGTTGGAGGATGTCATCCTGGGTGGCCTTCTGTCGGAACTGTCGGGTCGGTAAGGTCGGGCGACGGCGGCTTACGAGCCGATCGTCAGCGTCTTGAGCATCAGCGTCTTCGCGGTGTTCAGCGTCTCGACGTTGGCCTGGTACGAGCGCGACGCCGAGATCATGTTCACCATCTCCTGCACCGGATCGACGTTCGGCATCTGCACGTAGCCGTTCGCGTCGGCGGCCGGGTTCGCCGGGTCGTAGGTCGATTTCATCGGCGACGGGTCGTCCATCACCTTGGTCACGCGCACGCCGCCCACGCCCTGGCCGGACGCGCTGCGCGCGCCGCCGAGCGGGTCGGTCGCGAACACGACCTGCTTGGCCTTGTACGGCTTGCCGTCGGGGCCGGTCGCGCTGTCGGCGTTCGCGAGGTTCGACGCGGTGACGTTCAGGCGCTGCGATTGCGCGGACAGCGCCGAACCGGCGACGCCGAAGATGTTCATCAACGAGGGCATGGAGGCTCCTTGTGCTGGGGTCCGGATTCGGAAGCGGCGCTTACGAGTTGGTCGTGATCGCGGCGATCATCGCCTTGATCTGCTGGGTCATCACGGTCATCCCGGTTTCGTAGTGCAACGCGTTGTTCGCGAACTGCACGCGCTCGACGTCGAGATCGACCGTGTTGCCGTCGAGCGACGGCTGCAGCGGCATCCGGTATTGCGCGCGGCCGTAGTCGTCCGACGGGCCGCCCGTCGGGATCAGCTTCGCGGTGCCGGCCATGTGGCCCGGCGCCGTCGACACCATCGACATGCCGCTCGTCACGCCGGCCGGCTGCGCCATCGGCAGTTGCGCCGCGTTGCTCGGCGCAAGGCCGCCGCTCGTCTGCTTCAGCGAGCGCGCGAGCGTCGACGCGAAATCGACGTCGCGGGCCTGGTAGCCGGGCGTGTCGGCGTTCGCGATGTTCGACGACAGCAGTTCCTGCCGGTAGGCGCGCACGTCGAGCGCCTGTCGGCCGAACGCGAATTCCGCATCGAGTTTGTCCAGCATGTGTGCGTCTCTCCGTATGAAGCGCTGCACGCCCCTCGCACCGGATGGCGACCCGAGAGGCTTTTTTCCATGACAGCGATGGTAGGCGCGGGACGCAACCGGCAATCGGACGAATAACGCGGCAAAGCCCCCCTCTATTCATCGTTTGCGCGACGCCCCCGCTCCCTAGAATGCGAAGCGGATCAACGGATCGAGGACACGGCGATGACTGGCGGCGCACTTCGCGACAGGAGCGGGCGGCTCATGCACGTCCGGCGTGCGTTCGCGCTCGCCGCGGCGCTGTGGATCGCCGCGCCTACCGTGCACGCCGACGACGGGATGATCGTGATTCCCGGGCGCGGCGAGACGGCCGAAACCGCGCTCGCCCACGCCAATGCGGCGAGCGGCGGGCAGTTCGGCGGGAATGCGGGTGTCGCTTCGGCTTCGGGCGCGCAGTGGGCGGCCGGCGCCGGCTACGCGGCGCAACCACCCGGCCCGATGGTCGTGACGAGCGTCCCGCCGCCGGCCACCGCACCGGTCCCCGCGCCGGCCCCGATCCACGCAGCCGCCCGCGCGAACGCCGGTTACGGCGCGTCGCCGCGCGCGGCGGACCCCGCCGCCATCGCGACGGTCGTCGCCGGCACGGCCGAACCTGCATCGATGTCCGCGCGGCCGACGCCGCAGCAGGCAATGGCCGCCCGGCTGGCGGCGGCCCGCACCGCGTCGGTCGCGGCGGCGCCGCGCACGGCTGCTGCTGCGGCTTCGGCGGCTTCGGCCAACCCGGCCCCGGCCGCCGCCGCCGCCCAGCCCGCGACGCCGCCCGGCCAGCAAGACCCCGAAACGATCCGGCGCGCGGCGCTCGCGTTCCTGCAGCAGCAGATCGCCGGCCTGCCCGGCAAGACCACCGCGACCGTCACGACCGCCTTTCCGCGCGGGCTCGCCACGTGCACGACGCTCGAACCGTTCTTGCCGACCGGCGCGCGGCTCTGGGGCCGCACGACGGTCGGCGTGCGCTGCGCGGGCGAACGGCCATGGACGGTCTACCTGCAGGCGAAGGTCGCCGTGCAGGCCACCTATTACGTCGCCGCGCGCCAGATCGCGCCCGGCGAGCCGCTCTCCGCGGCCGACCTGGTCGCGCGCGACGGCGATCTGACGGTGCTGCCGCTCGCGGTGATCACCGATCCGGCGCAGGCGATCGGCGCGACCGCGCTCGCGCGCATCTCGGCCGGGCTGCCGCTGCGGCAGGACATGCTGAAGAGCGCGGCGTCGGTGTCGGCCGGCCAGACGGTGCGGGTCGTCGCGGCCGGCCCCGGCTTCACGATCTCGGCCGAGGGCAGCGTGCTCGCGAATGCGGCGCCGGGCCAGTCGGTGCGGGTGCGGATGGCGGCCGGGCAGATCGTCACGGCGATCGTCAAGGACGCCGGCACCGTCGAAATTCCGCTGTAGGGACGGATCCGCCGCAAGAATGTAAAGAATTGTTTATTCGGAGCCATTCGGGCTCGCGATGCTAAAGTTCGGGCCGACCCGGCCGTTATCTGGGTCAAACCGTACAGGAAACCCATCGTGAAGATCGATTCCACTCCGAAACCGAGCCCCCTCGCGCCGACCGGCACCGGCGCGGCCCGTGCGCAGTCCGGCACGGCCCAGTCGTCCGGGCAGGCAGCCGACGCAGGATCGACCGGCGGCGACACGACCGTGAACCTGTCGGGTCTGTCGGGCCAGCTGCGTTCGGTATCCGCGTCGGGCGACGCCGATATCGACACGGGCCTGGTCCAGTCGATCAAGGACGCGCTGAACAACGGCACGCTGACAATCGACGCGAACAAGATTGCCGACGGCGTATTGAACACCGCCCGCGAACTGCTGCAGCAGCAGCGCCCGCAGGGCAGCTAATCCCGGCCTCGTGGCCGGGTCACCCGGTTTGCCGGCGCGCACAGCACTGTGCGCACCGGCGTGACGAGCATGACGCGATGAGAGAAGAGCTGCTGGCCACGGTCAACGACGAACACGCGACGGTCGAAGCGTTCGCGTCCCTGCTCGTCTACGAGGAAAAGGCGCTGACGACGGCCGAGCCGCTCGAGATGCTGCCCGGGATCGTCGAGAAGAAGAGCGAACTGATCGACCGGCTCGCGCAGCTCGAACGCACGCGCGACACGCAGCTTTGCGCGCTCGGCTTTCCGGCCGGCAAGAAAGGCATGGACCAGGCCGCCGAGCGCGATGCGCGCCTCGCGGGCCGCTGGCAACTGCTGCAACAGGCCGCCGAACGCGCGCGCCAGGCCAACGCGAACAACGGGATGCTGATCCGCATCCGGATGGACTACAACGAGCGCGCGCTCGCGGTGCTGCGCTCGGCGCCCGCGCCGGCCGGCGTCTACGGCCCGGACGGACGCGTCTCGGCGCTGACGCGCTGACGTCGCGCCGCGCGGCCGCCCGGCGGCCGCGCCCCTGCCTTCCCCGTCGTTACAACAGCGGACACGCGGTGACCTGCGTGCCGCGTTCCACGCACAGCCGCTCGTAGTCGCGCAGATACGCGCGCTCGGCGTCGTCCAGCAGGTCGAGATCGATCAGATCCCAGTCGTAGCCCACCGTCACGATGTTCTCGAACGTCACGGTGTCGGGCTGCACATCGTCCGGCCGCACGATCACGATGTTCTCGATCCGCACGCCGCCCTTGCCCGGCAGGTAGATGCCCGGCTCGACCGAAATCACCGCATTCGGCACCAGCCCGTACCGCGCGCCCGGCGCGAACCGCACGCCGCCCTCGTGTACGTGAATCCCGACGCCGTGCCCCGTGCCGTGGCCGAAATCGTAGCCGTGATCGCGACACACCTGCCGCACCAGCGCATCGACGTCGCCGCCTTTCGCGGTGGCCGGAAAGCGCGTGACGAGCCCCTTGATGCAGGCCTTCAGCGCGACCGTGTAAATCTCGCGCTGCCACGGCTGCGCGACCGTGTCCGCCCGCGTGCGGCGCAGCACGACGCGCGTGCAGTCCGTCGCGAAGCCGGCTTCGTAGTACGCGCCGCTGTCGAGCAGCACGAGTTCGCCTTCGGTCAGTTCGACCTCGGCGCTCGCCGCCGTGTAATGCGCGAAGGCGCTGTTCGCGCCGTTCGCCGCGATCGACGGAAACGACAGCGCGAGCGCCGAGCGCGCGCCGTACGCGTCGTTGATCGTGCGTGCGAGGTCGTACTCGGTGTGGCGCACGCCCGGCTCGCCGGTCTTCGCCCAGCGCATCGTCTCGGCGATGGCCGCGGAGCTGCGCGCGAACGCGTCGCGAAAGCGCTCGAGCACCGCCGGCGTCTTGCTCGCCCGCATCGCCTCGACCGGGTTGAAATCGGCATGCCGCGCGTGCGGCCACACGCGCTTCACCGTGTCGACGAGCGCGCAGTTCACCGATTCGAAGCCGTAGCACACGTGCTCGACCGCGAACGGCGCGAGAAAGCGCTCGAGCGCCGCGACGTCGCGGCGGATCACGTGCAGCGCCGGATACGAATCGAGCGCGACCTCGCAGCCGTCGCAGCCTTCCGGTAAAAACAGCGCCACCTGGCCGCCGATCGCGAACAGGAAGCCGAGGTGCGACGACGCGTTCGGGATGTGATAGCCGCGGCTGTTCAGCAGATATGCGAGATCGTCCGATGCGCAGGTGAAGAACGCCGTCCTGCCGTCGGCCGCGCCGGTATGCGCGGCGAGCCGGCGGTTCAGCGCGTCGAGGTTTTGCGCGACGCTCAGGCCGGTCATCGCGGCCGGGATCTCGAAGATCGGTCGCTCGACGTTCCAGCCCGGCAGCGCGATCGCGCGGTCGATCTCGCGGTCGGCGAGGCTCGACCAGTCGAGCGACGCGGCCTGCGTCTGCTCGAACAGCCGGTCGCGCTGGGCAACGCTGATCCGCCGCGCGTCGTAGCCGACCCGCGCGAGCCGGCTCGCGTGCGCGACCAGCCACTCGGCCATCGCCTGCCAGATCGTCACGTTCATGCCGAGCTTCTCGATGCGCACCCGCGCCGGATCGCACTGCTCGTCGGCCTGGAAGTGATAGCGGCCGTCGACGAACAGCACGAACGGCGGCACGCCGAGCGCCTGCGCGGTCGCCGCGCTCAGGAAGATCCCGCAGCCGGCCGAGCCGTCGAAGCCGGACACCGCATAGCGCGGGTTGTTGCTGCGCGGCAGATACTCGGTCACGTATTCGTCCTGCGACGTGATCAGCACCGCGTCGAGTCGCGCGGCATCGAGCAGGCGCGACAGGGCCGCCTGCGTGTCGGCGACGGACGCGTCGTACGGGGGAAGGCCGGAGAAGCTGTATTTCAGTCGATCGATCATCGGATGCCCGTTATTCATTGTCGGCGGCGGCCGGCGGCGTGTCGCGGCGTCGTGCCTGCCTGACACGACAGGTCGCCGCGGCGCCGGTCGCGCATGGCGCGACGCCGTTCCGGCGGCAGCCCTCGGGGGGAATTTTCGTCTCACTTAACTTTGTTTGATGCGCGACAGAATCTAGAGCACGGGGAAATTGAGGTCAAGCCAAAATTTTCGTAGGACTAAAATCGGCGTGCTGCCTGCGGATCCCGGCACAGCGCCAATTCGCGCGGCGACACCGCGCGGTACAATGCGCCGGCCTCGCCGCCCCGGCGACCGCACCGCCGCTGCGCCCGCGCCCCGGCTCGTTGCCACGAAAGAGATTCATGGATTCAGACCTCATGCGTATCGGCCAGCGCATTCGCCGCCTGCGCCGGGAAGCGAAGAAGACGCTGCTGGAAGTCGCGACCGAGGCGAAGCTGTCGGTCGGATTCCTGTCGCAGGTCGAACGCCATCTGACGGGCATCTCGCTGTCGTCGCTCGTCAACGTCGCGAAGGCGCTGGGCGTGCCGCTCGGCGCGCTGATCGACCAGCCGCGCCAGGCGCAGCCCGATTCGCACGAGGGCAGCCGCAAGCCGTATGCGCTCGACGCCGCGTCGCAGTGGTACGAGCGGCTGTCCACCACGTTCGACGGCAGCCAGATCAACGCGCTCAAGGTGCAGATGATGGAAGGCTACCGGTCGGAATGGGTCGCGCACGGCGGCGACGAATTCGTGTACGTGCTGACCGGCCGCATCTGCTACACGGTCGGCAAGAAGGATTACCCGCTGACGCCCGGCGACTCGCTGCACTTCGACGCGCGCAAGCGGCATCGCGTGGCCAACGTCGGCGACGGGCCGGCCGAGCTGATCGCAGTCAGCACGCTGCCGCTGTTCGACGACAGTTGTGCGGAATTCGTGTCGACGACGACGGCAATCGGGCAGTCGAAGCCCGGCGAGCCGCGCGCGAGCCGCCGCGCGCCGGCGCCCGAACGGGATGACCGCGACGCCGCCGCGGCGCGGCCGTCCACGCTTGGCGCGGCCGAAAAGAAGGTGTCGGCGAAGCCGCGCGCCGCCGCCGGCAAACGCCCGGCGGCCGCCACGTCGAAGCGCACGAAGAAACCGTGACGGTTGGCGGGCGCGCACGCCGTGCGCGCCATTCCGCGCCTACTCGCCGATCGCGAGCGCCTGCGCGACGGCCTGGATCCGCGCGCGATGCACGGCGTCCTTGATCTTCTCCGTGTCGGTGCCGATGCCGCGCGCGATCGCGCCGGCATCGACGCTGCGCGCCGCCACGAGCGCGACGCGCAGCCGCTCGGCCTGCGGATACGGCTGCGCATCGAGCCCGAGCCGGCCGCGCGCATCCGATTCGCACGCCTGCAGCAATTCGGCGAAGCGCGCCGGCTTGCGCAGCGCGTCGCTGCGCTCGAAGAGCCGCACCAGCGCGGCCGCGCCCATCTCCATCACGCGATGCAGGTTGCCATGCTCGCGCGCGACCACCAGCGCGAGATCGCGGCATTCGTTCGGCACGCGCAGCCGTTCGCACAACGGCTTGAGCAGCTCGACGCTGCGGCTTTCGTGGCCGACGTGGCGCGGCAGCACGTCCGCGGGCGTCGTCCCCTTGCCGAGATCGTGCGTGAGCGCCGCGAAGCGCACCGCCAGCGAATAGCCCTGCTTCGCCGCGTAGTCGACGACCATCATCACGTGCACGCCGGTATCGACTTCCGGGTGGTAGTCGGCGCGCTGCGGCACGCCCCACAACGCGTTCACCTCGGGCAGGATGCGCGCGAGCGCGCCGCATTCGCGCAGCACCGCGAACATCCGCGACGGCTTCGCCTCCATCAGCCCGCGCGCGATTTCCTGCCACACGCGTTCGGGCACGAGCGCGTCGACCTCGCCCGCGTCGACCATCCGCCGCATCAGCGCGAGCGTTTCGTCGGCGACCGTGAAATCCGCGAACCGCGCGGCGAAGCGCGCGATGCGCAGGATCCGCACCGGATCCTCGACGAACGCGTCGCTCACGTGCCGGAACACACGCGCGCGCAGGTCGGCCTGCCCGTCGAACGGATCGATCACCGGACCGACCAGCGCGCCCTCCGGGCTCACCTCGCGCGCCATCGCGTTGATCGTCAGGTCGCGCCGCGCGAGATCCTCGTCGAGCGTCACGTCCGGCGCGTAATGGAACTGGAAGCCGTGATAGCCGGCCGCCGTCTTGCGCTCGGTACGCGCCAGCGCGTATTCCTCCTGCGTCTGCGGATGCAGGAACACCGGGAAATCCTTGCCGACCGGCCGGAAGCCCTGCGCGGTCATCTGCTCGGGCGTCGCGCCGACCACCACGTAATCGCGGTCCTGCACCGGCACGCCGAGCAATTCGTCGCGGATCGCTCCGCCTACTGCGTAGATGTTCATGGCTGAGGTTCGTATTCGGCGATCACGTTGGTTTCACGGCGCGCGGCATCGATCCACCGCTGCACCGCCGGCAGCGCCGTCACGCGCGCCGCATAGCCGGCCGCCTCCGACGACAGCGCCGGCGCATACGTGTTGAAGCGCATCACGACGGGCGCATACATCGCATCGGCGATCCCGAATTCGCCGAACAGGAACGGCCCGCCCGATGCCTCGATGCATTCGCTCCACAGCGCGTCGATGCGCGCGACATCGGCGAGCGCATCGGGCGTCGCGCCGCGCCCCGGCATCGACTGACGGATGTTCATGCCCATCTGCGTGCGCAGCGCCGCGAAGCCCGAATGCATCTCGGCGGATACGCAGCGCGCATGCGCACGCGCGAGCGGGTCGGCCGGCCACATCGGCAAGTGCGGATAGCGCTCGGCGAGCGTCTCGGCGATCGCGAGCGAATCCCAGATCGCCAAGCCGTGATCGTCGACCAGGCATGGCACCTTGCCGGACGGCGAATACGCGAGGATGCGCGCGGCCGTGTCGTCGCGGCGCAGTTCGATCGCGATCTCGTCGAACGGGATGCCGAAATGCGTGAGCAGCACCCACGGGCGCATCGACCACGACGAGTAGTTCTTGTCTCCAATGACGAGTTTCATGACGGGGTTCCGGAAAACGCGAAAAAGGAAAAGAAAAGGGCCGACCCGCGGCGCCCCACGCGGGCGCTAGCGACGCGAGCGGAACCAGTCGAACCGCGAGCGCCCGGTCGCTTCGCCGAGATACGCGGGCGCAATGCTTTCGAGACTCGCGGGCGAGATCCCGAGTTCCGGCGCGAGCGGCCCCGACAGCACGTTGGGCACCGACATCGTCGCGAGATTGTCGCGCGTGAGCATCGGCTCGCCGGGCAGGCATTCGAACACGCTCGCCTGCAGCCGCGCAAGCGCGTCGGGCAGCCGCACGATGCGTGCCTGCCGGCCGACCAGCGTGCCGCAATAGCGCACCAGTTGCTCGAGCGTGTAGACGGTCGGGCCGCCGATTTCGTAGGTCTTGCCGTGCGCGGCCGCGAGATCGAGCGTGTTGACGAACGCGCGCACGACATCGCCGACGAACACCGGCTGGAAGCGCGCATCGGGCATCGCGAGCGGGAGCACGGGCACCGTGCGCTGCAGGTTCGCGAACGTGTTGAGGAATGCATCGCCCGGGCCGAACACGACCGACGGACGGAAGATCGTCAGCGCGAGCGAATCGGTGGCCGCGACCGCATGCAGCGCGGCTTCGCCGTCACCCTTCGAGCGCTGGTACATGCTCGCGCCGTGCGAATCGGCGCCGAGCGCGCTCATGTGCAGTACGCGCCGCACGCCGGCCTCCACGCACGCGGCGGCCAGCGCGGCCGGCAGCGCGACGTGCGCGCGCGCGAAGCCCGGCCCGTACGGCGTGCCGCGGCCGCCGTGCAGCACGCCGATCAGGTTGATCGCCGCCTGCGCGCCGGCGACGAAGCGCGCGAGCGTGCGCGTATCGAGCGCGTCGAGTTCGACGATGTCGACCGGCAGCATCTGCAGGTGGCGCGCGTGGTCGCGCCGGCGCGTGCCGATCCGCACCTGCTTGCCCGCGTCGATCAGCGCATTGACGAGCCGGGTGCCGATGAAGCCGGTGCCGCCCAGCAGCGCGACGGTCTGGCGATCCATGTTCGGAGCCTCCGAGGGGCTGTTCACGCTAATAACGGGCTTGCGAACGAGCCTGGCCGGTTGCAGTGCAAGAAGCAAGGAGCGCCGTTTGGCCGAGCCAAACAAGCGACGCGCGACGCCGCGATGCGGCCGGCCAGGCTCGTTCCCCTGACTTGGAAAAATCATGAATGGGGCTGGCCCGTTATTAGCGTGAACAGCCCCTTAAACACTGCCGCGTCTCGCGCGGCAGTTCGTATATCAGGGCGAGATCATGCCTAGACGTTTCTTCAACGACTGCGGTTTGCCCTCGAAGAGCGCCGCGTAGTAGACGGTGTTCGACAGCACGTTCTTCACGTAGTCGCGCGTCTCGTTGAACGGAATCGTCTCCGCGAAGATCGCGCCTTCGACCGGCTGCGTCAACACCTGGCGCCACTGGCGCGGCCGGCCCGGGCCCGCGTTGTAACCGGCGGTGGCGAGCACCGGCGAGCTGTCGAAGTTGTTGTAGATGTCCGCCAGATACCAGGTACCGAGCTGGATGTTGGTGTCGATGTCGTGCATCTGCGCACGCGAGATCGACCCCATGCCGAGCTTCTTCGCGACCATCTGCGCCGTCGCCGGCATCAGTTGCATCAGGCCGCCCGCGCCGACCGACGAACGCGCGCTGATGATGAAGCGCGATTCCTGGCGGATCAGCCCGTACGCCCACTCGATGTCGAGGCCCGTCGACTGCGCATAGCGCTCGACGGTGGTGCGGTACGGCGACGGGTAGCGCAGCGTGAAGTCGTGCTCGGCCTTCGTGCGGTCGGCCGTGTTGACCGTGCGGTCGAGCAGCTCGACGCGCTTGCCGTATTCGGCGGCCGCGAGCAGCTGGCGATCGGTCATCCCGCGCAGCGGCCAGTTCCATTCGCGATTGCCTTCGAGGCGCAGATTCAGCGCGTAAAAACGCTGCGCGAGCGCGAAGCCCGGGATCTTGCCCATCGCATCGATCTCGGCGTCGCTCACCTTCGTGCGCGGCGGGATCGTCGTGCGCTGGCCGAGCTCCTCGCCGGCCAACTGCCCGTAGAAGTTGAACTGGCCGGCGACCTGCTCGAATTCCTGGTTCGCCTGCAGCGTGTCGCCGCTCTGCTTGAGCGCGCGCGCATGCCAGTAGATCCACGCCGGATCGTTACGCAGCGACGGCGGCATCTGATCGATCGACCAGCGCACCATCGGCCAGTTGCCGGCGAGCAGCGCGGCGCGCGTGCGCCACTCATAGCCCGCGTTCGACAGCGGCGCGTTCGCCGATTTCGCGTACCAGACCGATGCCATCGGCGAGCGCTTGATCGCACCCTGGTAGCCGATCGCGCCCCACGCGATCGCCTGTTCCTGCTTGGTGAGCGAAGGCGCGACCGTCGTCAGCATCCCGGCGGCGGCGTCCGGATCGTTGCGCGCCATCCGGCTGAGCGCGATCAGCGCGAGCTGATGCGACGCGGCATCGGGGCCGACGCCGCGCGCGAGGTACAGCGGCGGCGCGCTCGTCGCCTGGTCGAAACCGGCCGGGCGCGGGCCGAGCGCATCGACGATCTTGCCGCCGAGCGTCGTGTAGTTCTGCTCGTACGCGAGGCGCGCCTGCTGCCACACGTCGTCGCTCGTGAACTGCTGGTTGACGGCGAGCGCGGTGATCAGGTCGACGCACGCATCGCCGTAGTTCTTCGGCTCGACCAGCAGCGCGCGCGCCGCCTCGGCGACGTTCTCGTTGCGCGCCGCGCGCGATTCGAGCGCATAGCACTTGACCTGCGTGTCGTCGTCGAGCACGAAGCGCTTGTACTGGTCGTCGAAATTGCGCCAGTCGTGGCGCGCGCCGAGTACGAGCAGGTAGTCGTTGCGCAGGCGATCGGCGATCGCCTGGCCATCGTAGCGCTGCAGGAACGACTGCACGGGCGCGTCCGGCGCATCGACGCGCGCGCGGCCCGTCGAATCGAACAACTGCGGCTTGATCTGGAAATACTCGACGTAGGACGGAACCGGATAGTTCGGGATCATCGACGCGAGCTGCGCGGCCTTCGCGGCGTCGTTGCGGCGTGCGGCTTCGCGAAGCTGCACGAAGATCTGGTCATCCCCGGGGAGCGTGTCGTCGTTCGGTGCGGCGCACGCGGCCGTGCCCGCGACGAGCGCGGCGGCGGAAAGTGCGAGCGCGACCGCGCGATATACTCGGAAAAGGCTGTTCGACATCGTTTTGAATGGAGCACGAAGTGAGCGAAAGCATAGCACGCAACCCTGTGCCGAACCCGAAGGTTGCGCTGCGCAAAATGCTGTCCGGCGCCCGTCGCGACGCCGCGTCGCAGCCCGCCGCGAACGCCGCGCTCGACGCGCGGCTGCGCACGCTGCTCGAGCGCCTGGCGCCGCGCACGGTCGGGTTCTACTGGCCGCTGCCCGGCGAATTCGATGCGCGCGACGCGGTGCTCGCGTGGTGCGCGGCGGGTGCCGGCCGGTGCGCCGCGTTGCCGGTGATCGGCGAGCGTCACACGCCGCTCGCGTTCCATGCGTGGGACGCGCACACGCCGATGCGCGAAGGTCATCACCGGATTCCCGAACCGGCGTCGGGAATCGTCGTCGTGCCCGATCTTTTGCTGATTCCCTGCGTGGGATTCGATCCGCAGCGCTACCGGCTCGGCTACGGCGGCGGCTACTACGACCGCACGCTCGCCGCGTGGCCGGGCGACGCGCTGCCCGTGACGGTCGGCATCGCATACGAAGCGTGCCGCGTCGATGCGCTGCCGGCCGAAGCGCACGACCTCGCACTGCGCTGGATCGTCACCGACGGTGCGCTTTACCCGGCCGCCGGATGATGCCGCGCGCGGCGCCGCGATCGGCGCCGCCGGCCCGCGAGCGCGTCGCCGCGCCCGACCGTTTCCGCCGTCGTTTACAGCGATGCCGCCGCGCGCGCGGCCGTGTCGTAGAGGCCCGATGCGTGGCGCAGCAACTGCGCCGCGTCGCCGATCTGCTCGTTGGTGAGGCCGCTGTCCTTCAGCGTCTCGATCAGGCAGTGCTCGCGCACCTCGCGGTACTTCAGGCACAGGTCGCGGCCCGCGTCGGTCGCGAAGAAGAACACTTCCTTGCCGCTCTTCTCGCTCTTCACATAGCCACGGGCGATCAGTTTTTTCAGCGCATAGGTCGCGACGTGCGTATCCTCGATATTGAGCACGAAGCAGATGTCGGCGAGCTTCTTCTTGCGTTCGCGATGGCTGACGTGATGCAGCAGCGAGACCTCGACCGCCGTCATGTCCTTCGCGCCCGCCGCCGACATGCAGCGCACCATCCAGCGGTTGAACGCGTTGCCGGCCATGATGAGCCCGTATTCGAGCTCCGACAGCTCCGCGCTCGAATCGGAAACGAGGTGTTCGGATGACACGATCTTGGTCGCAGGACGCTTCATGGAAAGGCGGCGCAAGCCGGATGACAGGATGTGCCCGAGTGTACGCCAGAAGCCCCGACATACGAGCTAGGCGAAAACGCTTATTGAGAAGTTGTCGATATTTTATCGACAATGTGCGCTAACATTGCCGTCCGAACCGTGCCAGTCCGATGACGCAACCCCGCATTTATCCGCTCGGCGATGCCGCCCTCGTCTGCGAGGCGCCGCCGCCCGCCACGCTCGATTGTCAGCGCCGCGTCTGGGCCGTGGCCGCGGCCGCGCGCGCGTGGCCCGACGTGATCGACGTCGTCCCCGGCATGAACAACCTGACCATCGTGTTCGACTCGCTCGCCGCGACGGCCGACTCGCTCACGCCCGCGCTGCGCGACGCGTGGGAGACGGCCGACGTCGAGCACGCGGACGGCCGCGAGGTCGAGATCCCGGTCGAGTACGGCGGTGCCGCCGGCCCCGACCTGGCGGCCGTCGCCGCCCACACGGGGCTGTCGGCCGACGAGGTCGTCGCGCGCCACGCGGCCGGCGCCTACGTCGTGTTCTTCGTCGGATTTCAGCCGGGCTTCGCGTATCTCGGCGGCCTCGACGCGTCACTGCACACGCCGCGCCGCGCGGCGCCGCGCCTCGAGGTGCCGGCCGGCTCGGTCGGCATCGGCGGCGCGCAGACGGGCATCTACCCGGCCACGTCGCCCGGCGGCTGGCAACTGATCGGTCGCACGTCGCAGCTGCTGTTCGACCCGGCGCGGCCGCAGCCGACGCTGCTGCTGCCCGGCGACCGCGTACGCTTCACCATTGCGGGAGTCGACGCACGATGACCCAGAGCAACGCACCGGGCACCATCGAGGTCGTGCGGGCCGGCCCGCTGTCGACCGTGCAGGATCTCGGGCGCCGCGGCACGCGCCATCTCGGCGTCGCGCAGGGCGGCGCGCTCGACGGCCTCGCGCTCGAAGTCGGCAACCGGCTCGTCGGCAACCGCCCCGACGCGGCGGCCGTCGAAATCACGATCGGCCCCGCCACGTTCCGCTTCACGCGCGCCACGCGCATCGCGATCACCGGTACCGAGTTCGGCGCGACGCTCGACGGCCGGCGCGTGCATTCGTGGTGGAGCCTGCCGGTCGACGCCGGGCAGACGCTCGTGCTGCCGGCCGCGAAACGCGGGATGCGCGGCTACCTGTGCATCGCGGGCGGCATCGACGTGCTGCCGATGCTCGGCTCGCGCAGCACCGATCTCGCGTCGCGCTTCGGCGGCCTCGGCGGCCGCACGCTGCGCGACGGCGACCGCCTCCCGGTCGGCGTGCCGCCGGCCGGCGCGAGCTGCCTCGCGGCCGATGCGCCCGAATTCGGCGTGAAGGCGCCGGCCTGGTGCGCGTTCGTGCGCGTCGACGAACCGCCGCGCCGTCACCGCCCCGCGCATGCGCCGTGGGCGATGCCCGTGCGCGTGCTGCCGGGCCCCGACTACGCGTCGTTCGCGGCCGATTCGCAGCAGGCGTTGTGGGACGAGGAATGGCTCGTCACCGCGAACAGCAACCGGATGGGCTATCGGCTCGCCGGCGCCGAGCTCGTGCGCGAGCGGCCGGTCGAGCTGTTGTCGCACGCGGTGTTGCCCGGCACGATCCAGGTGCCGCCGAATGGCCAGCCGATCGTGCTGATGCACGACGCGCAGACCACCGGCGGCTACCCGAAGATCGGCACGGTGATCCGCGCCGACCTGTGGAAGCTCGCGCAGGCGCGGCTCAACCTGCCGATCCGCTTCGTACGCACGACCCTCGACGCCGCGCGCGCCGCCCTCGTCGCGGAACGGGCGTACCTGCGGCAGATCGACGTCGCGATCGAGATGCGCGAGGAAGCGCGCCGCCGTGCCCAATCGCGCGCGGCGTGACAATGATGGAAGCAGCACGGAGGACGCGCCACGCAATCAGTGGACGAGGAACATCATGGAAATCGATCTGAATGCCGATCTCGGCGAAGGATGCGGATCGGACGAGGCGCTGCTCGACCTCGTCACGTCGGCGAACATCGCATGCGGATGGCATGCAGGCGGCGCGAATGCGATGCGCGACTGCGTGCGCTGGGCCGTGCAGAAAGGCGTGTCGATCGGCGCGCATCCGAGTTTTCACGATCCGGAGAATTTCGGCCGCAAGGAAATGCAGCTGCCGGCCGGCGACATCTATGCGGGCGTGCTGTACCAGCTCGGCGCGCTGTCGGCGATCGCGCAGGCCGAGGGCGGCCGCATCGCGCACGTGAAACCGCACGGCGCGCTGTACAACCAGGCCGCGCGCGATCCGATGATCGCCGACGCGGTGGTGTCCGCGATCCACGACTTCGATCCGTCACTCGCGGTGTTCGGGCTCGCGAACAGCGTGTTCGTCGCGGCAGCGCGGCATGCGGGGCTCTCGGCGGTGGAGGAAGTGTTCGCCGATCGCGGCTACCGCGCGGACGGCTCGCTCGTGCCGCGCAGCCTGCCCGGCGCGCTGATCGACGATGAAGACGCGGTGCTCGCGCGCACGCTCGACATGGTGCGCAACCGGCAGGTGCGCGCGCTGAGCGGCGAATGGGTGCCGCTCAATGCGCAGACCGTCTGCCTGCATGGCGACGGGCCGCACGCGCTGGCGTTCGCGAAGCGGATCCGCGCGGCGCTCGAGGCCGCGGGTGTCGATGTGGTGGCGCCGGGGGCATTGCAGGCGGACGAAGGCGCGTAACGAAGCATTCGGTGCGTCGCCCGCGCGTTGCACGTTTTCGTCGCACCAAAGAAAAAAGCGCCCTCGTGGCGCTTTTCCGTTGGCGCAATCGCTGCGGCTTCGCCGTCTGTCGATTCACCCCCCGAAACCGTCTTTCGACGGTGACCGGAAAAATATTCCGGATTAAAAAACGTCCGCCGCCGCCCGATCACTGCCTTCCCCGGTCAGACGACGGAACGTCGCTTATGTGCAAGTCGGCCTGCATGCATGTGTTGTTCGACGATGATTGGCCCCGCCGTGCATGCAGACTCTCCGCGGCCGGCACGCGCTTCACGTGCCGGCGACGCTCACCCCGCGCTTTATTTCTGCTACCCCGTAGAACTTATCTATTCTTTTCATTTTTTCAACTTGTGGGGTGAAGAATAGATATTGGCCGAACGGGATGTCAATCGTTTTAAACGCTATTTTCCGACGATTCAAGGGTTTTCCTTATCGATTGCCGCCGCCATGCAGGCGCCTCGCCGCGTGCGCACGGCGTCGATCAAACAGGGGGAGATCGGTGCATCGGAGCCGCGCGCGATCAGTTCGCGTCGACCCGGTATCCTTGCTGGCGCAACAATTCGAGCACGCCGCGCGGGCCGCCCAGATGCAGCGCGCCGATCGCGACGAACAGCGGCCGGTTCGGCGCCGCGATTGCCGTCATCCGTGCAACGAAGCGCCGGTTGCGCTCGTACACGATCTTGTTGTCGAGCGACGCCGACAACGCCTTCGAACGCGCGAGCCGCTCGCTCTTCGCGACGGCCCATGCGGAGATCGCATCGGCGTCGCCAATTCGCCACAGTCGGTGCAGCGCCTTGATGTCGTCGGCGTTCTGCGCGGGCGTCTGCACCATGTCCTGCGCGAGCATCTCGCGCTGCTCGGCGAGCGTCAGCCCGGTGAACGCGCGCATCTGTTCGGCGAGCGTCTCGAGCCCGATCACGCGGCCGCCCTTCTTCTTCAGGAACACGTTCTGCAGTTGCGCCTCGGTGCCGTATTCGGTCTGCAGGCCCGCCGACAGCGAATCGTAGGTCTCGACGACGAGCGCCGCGAGCCACGGCCGCATCTTGCGGATCTCGGCGAGCGCGGCCGGGTTGCCGCGCAGGCGCGCCGCGAGCCGCTGCCACAGCGGCTCGGGCAGCAGGCGCTGCAGGCACGGGTAGCGGCACACGCCGTACTTCGACACGTCGTCCTGCGATTCGAGCAGATCGTCGGGCGACAGCTCGAGCGCGAGCGTCGGCGACGCGGCGAGCGCCGCGAGGATCCGCGGCCGGAACGGCTGCATGCTCGGATAATCGGACGGGTCGCCCGTATGCAGCGTGCCGAGCACGTAGAGCGTGACCTTGCCCTTGGTCGCGACGTAGAACGGCATGCGCGCCGGCTGCACGCGCACGGCGCCGCTCGACACCGTGCCGTCCGACACGGACGGCGCATGGAAGCCCGGCAGGCTCATGCCCGGCGGCGGAACCTGCGCCGGATGAATCGGCGAAGTCGCCGGCGCACGCCCTTCGGCGCGCGCCGGTTCGACGGGCACCACGACGCTGGCCGCCACGCACGCGCCGGCCAGCGCCGCGCCCGTGACGGTACGCACGCTCCAGCGCCGCGCGTAGCGGTACGCGCGCATCGCGCGCGCGCCGCCTGTTCCCGCACGGCGCACACCGGACACGCGCGCCGCCAACGCTTCAGGCATTCGCCTCCCCGACCTCCTCGGCGCGATGGCAGGCCACGCGCCGGCCGTCCACTTCGCGCAATTGCGGCTCCTCGACGCGGCACCGCTCGACCGCGTACGGGCAGCGCTGGTGGAACGCGCAGCCCGACGGCGGATTGAGCGGCGACGGCAGCTCGCCCTGCAGCTTGATCTGCACGCGGCGGTCTTCCTCGAAGATCGCCGGCGTCGCCGACATCAGCGCCCGCGTGTACGGATGGCGCGGCCGTGCGTAGATCGTCGCCTTGTCGCCGAGCTCGGCGACGCTGCCGAAGTACATCACCATCACGTCGTCCGCGACGTGCTCGACCACCGACAGGTTGTGCGAGATGAACACGTAGCTCGTCTTGAACTGCTCCTGCAGATCCATGAACAGGTTCAGGATCTGCGCCTGGATCGACACGTCGAGCGCGGACACCGGCTCGTCGGCGACGACGATACGCGGATCGAGGATCATCGCGCGCGCGATCGCGACCCGCTGGCGCTGGCCGCCCGAGAACATGTGCGGATAGCGCTTCGCGTGCTCGGGCCGCAGGCCGACCGTGCGCATGATCTGCGCGATGCGCGCGGCGCGCTCGGCGGCCGTCAGGTTCGCGTTGATCTCGAGCGGCTCGGAGAGCGTCTGCTCGACGGTCTTGCGCGGGTTCAGCGACGCGAACGGGTTCTGGAACACCATCTGCACGCGGCGGCGCAGGTCGGCGACCGTGTCGCGGCTCGCGCCGGCCACGTTCTTGCCGTCGATCGTCAGGCTGCCCGCCGTGGGCGTCTCGATCATCGTGAGCTGGCGCGCGAGCGTCGACTTCCCGCAGCCCGATTCGCCGACGACGGCGAGCGTCTTGCCGCGCTTCAGCGAGAACGACACGCCGTTCAGCGCCTTGACCGTGCCCTGGCCGAACATCCCGCGCTTCACCGAATAGTGTTTCGCGAGGCCATCGGCCACCAGCACAGCTTCCTCGTCGTGCGATGCGCGAGGCGTTTCATTGACAGCATTCATCGTGCGCCTCGCGTCAGGTCGAGATTGGAAACATTGAGCGGCTTGATGCAGCGCGCACGCATCGCATCGTTGCCCGACACCAGCGTGTCGAGCGCCGGCCGCGCCTTGCGGCAATCGTCGACGACGTACTTGCAGCGCGGCGCGAACAGGCACCCGGACGGGCGATCATCGCGGCCCGGCACCATGCCGGGCAATGCGGCAAGGCGACGCGCCCCCTGATTGTGCTCGGGAATCGCCGCGAGCAGCGCTTCGGTGTACGGATGATGCGGCGCGCGGAAGATGTCGGGCACGCGGTTGGTCTCGATGATCTCGCCCGCGTACATCACCGCGACGCGATGCGCGACCTCGGACACCACGGCCAGATCGTGCGAGATCAGCACGAGCGCCATCCCGCGTTCCTTCTGCAGCTTCACGAGCAGATCCATGATCTGCGCCTGGATCGTCACGTCGAGCGCGGTGGTCGGCTCGTCGGCGATCAGGAGCTTCGGGTTGCACGCCACCGCCATCGCGATCATCACGCGCTGGTTCATCCCGCCCGACATCTGGTGCGGGAACGACGCGATGCGGTTCTTCGCATCGGGAATGCCGACCTGGTCGAGCAGTTCGAGCGCGCGCCGGTGCAGCGCGTCGCCGCGCAGGCCTTCGTGCAGCTTCAGCACCTCCTTGATCTGGTAGCCGACCGTGTAGCTCGGGTTCAGGCTCGTCAGCGCGTCCTGGAACACCATCGCGATGTCCTTGCCGACGATCTTGCGGCGCGCCTTCGGCGACGCCTTCAGCAGATCGACGCCGTTGAACGTCACCTCGTCGGCCGTCACCTTGCCGGGCGCGTCGATCAGGCCCATCAGCGCCATCATCGTCACGCTCTTGCCCGAGCCCGATTCGCCGACGACGCCCACGACCTCGCCCGGCGCGACCGACAGATGGATCCGGTCGACCGCGGGCAGGCCGTTGAAGTTCACCGCGAGATTGCGGATAGTCAGTAGATCTTGGCTCATGTCATCCTCCGCCGGGCCGCTCCAAGGAGGATGACCGCCCCCTTGGGGGGCAACGAACGAAGAGAGTGTGGGGGTCGTTTCATATCACGCCATCCGCTTCAGTTTGGGATCGAGCGCGTCGCGCAGCCCGTCGCCGAGCAGGTTGATCGCGAGCACCGAAATCAGGATCGACAGGCCGGGCATCGTCACGATCCACCATGCGTTGTCGATGTAGTCGCGCGCGGACGCGAGCATCGCGCCCCACTCGGCGGTCGGCGGTTGCACGCCGAGGCCGAGGAAGCCGAGCGCGGCCGCGTCGAGGATCGCCGACGAGAAGCCGAGCGTCGCCTGCACGATCAGCGGCGCCGTGCAGTTCGGCAGCACCTGCGAGAACATCAGGCGCAGCGTGCCGGCGCCGGCCACGCGCGACGCGGTCACGTATTCCTTCTGCAGCTCGCCGAGCGCCGACGCGCGCGTGAGGCGCACGTAGGCCGGCAGCGCGACGATCGCGATCGCGAACATCGTGTTGGTGAGGCCGGGGCCGATGATCGCGACGACCGCGACCGCGAGCAGCAGCGACGGCAGCGCGAGCAGCACGTCCATGATGCGCATCACCGGCGTGTCGGCCCACTTCTGGAAGAACGCGGCGACGAGCCCGAGCACGATGCCGGGAATCAGCGCGAGCACGACCGACACGAAGCCGATCCAGAACGACATCCGCGCGCCGAACATCAGCCGCGAAAGAATGTCGCGGCCCGCTTCGTCGGTGCCGAGGACGAATTGCCAGTTGCCGCCGGCGAGCCACGCGGGCGGAATCTTCACGTAGTCGCGGTATTGCTCGACCGGGCTGTGCGGCGCGATCAGCGGCGCGAGCAGCGCGACGACGATCAGCACGATCACGACGATGCCCGCGCCGACGGCGCCGCGGTTGCGCGAGAAGTTGGCCCAGAACTCGCGCAGCGCGAGCGCACGGCCGCCGGCCGGCGCGGATTCGCTCGGCAGGGTATTTTGCAGATTGCTCATGGGATTACCTCGTGTGGCGGATGCGCGGATTCAGCACGCCGTACAGCAGGTCGACGACCAGGTTCACGACGATCACGAGCGTCGCGATCAGCAGGATGCCGCCCTGGACGACCGGATAGTCGCGGCGGCCGATCGCATCGATCAGCCACTTGCCGACGCCGGGCCACGAAAAGAGCGTCTCGGTCAGCACGGCGCCAGCAAGCAGCGTGCCGATCTGCAGGCCGATCACGGTGACGACCGGGATCAGCGCATTGCGCAGCGCATGCACGACGACCACGCGCACGGGCGACAGCCCTTTCGCGCGGGCGGTGCGGATGTAGTCCTCGCGCAGCACCTCGAGCATCGACGAGCGCGTCATCCGCGCGATCACCGCGAGCGGGATCGTGCCGAGCACGATCGCGGGCAGGATCAGGTGGCTCACCGCCGACTTGAACGAGCCTTCGTCGGGCGCGAGCAGCGCGTCGATCAGCATGAAGCCGGTCGGATGCGGGAAGTCGTATTCGACCGCGATGCGCCCCGACACGGGCGTCCAGCCGAGGTACGACGAGAACACCATGATGAGGATCAGCCCCCACCAGAAGATCGGCATCGAGTAGCCGGTGAGCGCGGTGCCCATCACGCCGTGATCGACGACCGAGCCGCGCCGCAGCGCGGCGATCACGCCGGCCGGCAGCCCGACCGCGAGCGCGAACACGAGCGCGCACAGCGACAGCTCGACGGTCGCCGGGAAGCGCGCGAAGAATTCGCCCGCGACGCTCGTGTTGGTGATGATCGACGTGCCGAGGTCGCCGTGCAGCGCCCGGCCGATGTAGTGGAGATACTGCAGCGGCAGCGGCTCGTCGAGCCCGAGGCGTTTCATCGCCTCCGCGTGCATCGCGGGATCGACGCCGCGCTCGCCCATCATCACTTCGATGGGGTCGCCCGGTATCAGGTGAATCAGCGCAAACGCCAGGATGGTGATGCCGATGAAGGTCGGGATCACCATCCCCACGCGGCGCAACACGAATGTGAACATGATGCGTCTCGTATTTTCTTGTGGGAAATGTGCGACCGGCGACGGGAAGCTTTTGGCCTCCCGCCGCCGGATGAGTTAGCCGGTCTTCGCGACAGCTTACGACAGGCGTGTTACTTCACGCTAACCCCGTCGAAGCGGGCATAGCCGAGCGGTTCGATACGCATGTCGACCACGTTCTTGCGCACCGGTTGATAGACCGTCGAGTTCGCGATCGGCGAGAACGGCAGCTGTTGCGCGAAGATCTGCTGCGCCTGCGTGTAGAGCTTCGTGCGCGCGTCCTGGCCCGTCGTCGTGCGGCCCTTCTGGACCAGCTCGTCGAACGGCTTGTAGCACCAGTGCGAGAAGTTGTTGCCCTTGATCGCGTCGCAGCCGAGCAGCGTGCCGAGCCAGTTGTCCGGATCGCCGTTGTCGCCCGTCCAGCCGATCAGCATCGTGTCCTGCTCGCCCGCGTGCGCGCGCTTGATGTACTCGCCCCACTCGTACGTGACGATCTTCGCCTTCACGCCGATCTTCGCCCAGTCGGCCTGGATCATCTCGGCCATCAGGCGGGCGTTCGGGTTGTACGCGCGCTGCACGGGCATCGCCCACAGCGTGATCTCGAAACCGTTCGGGAAGCCTGCCTTCGCGAGCAGCGCCTTCGCCTTCGCGGTGTCGTAGGCAGCCATCTTCAGGTTCTTGTCGTACGACCATTGGGTCGGCGGCATCGGCGCGGTCGCGGCCTGGCCGGCGCCCTGGTAGACGGACTCGAGGATCGCCTTCTTGTTGATCGCCATGTCGAGCGCCTGACGCACTTCGAGCTTGTCGACCGGCTTGTGCTCGACGTTGTACGCGAGATAGCCGAGGTTGAAGCCGGCCTGCGACGGCATGTCGACGTTCGAATCGGCCTTCAGCGTCGCGATGTCGGCCGGGCGCGGATAGCTCATCACCTGGCATTCGTTGCGCTTGATCTTCTGCACGCGCACGCCCGGATCCGGCGTGATCGAGAAGATCAGCTTCGACAGCTTCACCGCACCCTTCTTCCAGTAATCAGGATTGCCGTCGAAGCGGATCGTCGCGTCCTTCGTGTAGCTGCGGAAGATGAACGGGCCCGTGCCGATCGGCTTCTGGTTGATGTCGGCGGCCTTGCCGGCCTTCATCAGCTGGTCGCCGTATTCGGCCGACAGGATCGACGCGAATTCCATCGCCATGTTCTGGATGAACGGCGCGTTCGGCTCGGCCAGCGTGAACTTCACGGTGTACGGATCGACCTTCTCGATCTTCGTGATCAGCTTGTCGAGACCCATGTCGGTGAAGTACGGGAACGACACCGGGTACGCCTTGCGAAACGCGTTGTTCGGATCGAGCATGCGCTCGAACGAGAACACGACGTCGTCCGCATTGAACTCGCGCGTCGGCTTGAAGAAGTCGGTCGTGTGGAACTTCACGCCGTGGCGCAGGTGGAACGTGTACACCTTGCCGTCGGACGACACGTCCCACTTCTCGGCGAGGCCGGGTTCGACCTTCGTGCCGCCGCGCTCGAATTCGACGAGGCGGTTGTAGACGGTGAACGTGGCGGCGGTGAAATCGACGCCGGTCGTAAATTGCGCGGAATCGAAACCCGCCGGGCTGCCTTCTGAGCAGTAGACGAGCGTTTTGTTCGGGATCTGTGCGAATGCAGAGCCCGCGACGCCGAGCGATGCCGCTGCCACGCCTGCAATGGCGGTAACACGCAGGGTGTGCAACAGACGGTTGTATTCCATGTTTCCTCCAGGTCTCCAGATCGGAACCGGCCCCGCCAGGGAGCCGGCGTACGCGGATATTACTTGAGCTAGCGATTTTGCAACAAGCTGGAGAAAAAACTCTTCTAGACGCGTGCGCACGGGTTTTTGCCGATGTCTGCCGCGAATGAAAGATGCGAAGACGCGCGCGAGCGTCCGTTCCGCTCATCTCGCGCATGTTTCGTTCGACGACTAAACAATTCAGACGCGAACACGAAGGTTCGGCATGCGATTTTCATCGTTGGCCGGCCATCGTTGCATTTCGCGAAACGATGCGATGACGGCATTCGAGCCGTCATGCGCTCACGCCGGCGCGTCGAGATCGGCGCTGCGCGCGGGCACGAACGCGACCGCGACGATCGACAACGCGAGCCCCGCCATCACGTAATAGGTCGGCGCGAGCGGCGTGCCCGTGACCTTGATCAGCCACGTGACGATGAACTGGCCGAAGCCGCCGAACAGCATCACCGCGACGTTGTACGCGATCGACAGCCCGGTCGAGCGCACGTTGGCCGGGAACAGCTCGGCGATCATCGCGCCGAACGGCCCGTAGTAGCCCGCGAGCGTCACCGACAGCACGGCCTGTACCGCGATCAGCCGCCCGATGCTCGGCGCCGCGTCGAGCCACGCGAACAGCGGATACATCAGCGCGAGCGTCAGCACGAGCGACCACAACGACAGCCCCTTGCGGCCGATGCGGTCCGACCACGCGCCCGCGACCGGCGACAGCACCACGAGCAGCAGATTGCCGACGATTCCCGCGTAGAACGATTCGGCGTACGGCAGATGCAGCTGCTTCACCGCGAAGGTCGGCAGATAGATGATCAGCGCGTAGATCGTCACGGTCAGTGCGATCACCGAGCCGAACCCGCACAGCACCTCGCGCGGGTGGCGCGTGAACACTTCGCCGAGGGTCGCTCGGCGCGCGCTCTGCTGCGCATGCAGGAACGCTTCGGAATCGTCGAGATTGCGGCGGATGTAGAAACCGATCGGACCGATCACGAGCCCGAGGATGAACGGCACGCGCCAGCCCCAGCTGCGCAGCGCATCGGGCGACAGCCCGCGCGTGACGGCCGCGCCGACCAGCGCGCCGATCAGCAGCGCGCCCGCCTGGCTCGCCATTTGCCAGCTGCCGTAGAAGCCGCGTTTCGAGAACGGCGCCGCTTCGATCAGCAGCGCCGTCGCGCTGCCGAATTCGCCGCCCGCGGAGAAGCCCTGCAGCAGCCGGCCGAGCACGATCAGGATCGGGCCGCCGATGCCGATCGCCGCGTAGGGCGGCGCGATCGCGAGCAGGAAGATGCCGGCCGTCATCAGCAGGATGACGAGCGACAGCGCGGCCTTGCGGCCCGCGCGGTCCGCGTACAGCCCGAACACGATGCCGCCGATCGGGCGCATGAAGAACGCGACGCCGAACGTCGCGGTGGTGAGCAGCAGCGACGAGTATTCGCTGGAGGTGGGAAAGAACAGCTCGGCGATCACGACCGTCATGAAGCCGAACACCGTGAAGTCGTACCACTCGAGCGCATTGCCGATCACGGCGGCCACCACCGCGCGCCGGTTCAGCGCACGCTCGGGCCGGGCCGTTTTCGTTGAATTCGCAATCGTCGCCATGCGTGCCTCGTCCTCGTGGATTCGCCGTGTCGGGCAGTTCGGCGCGCGGGGTGCCGCGGCGCGCTGGTGTGCAGCGAGTGTAGAAAGCGACGGAACCGTTTTCAAGCAATAAAAAACGCCCGCCATCGAACGACAGCGAGCGTGTTGCGGTTTTCGCCACAATGCGGCATCGCACGACGCCGCACGGGCCTCAACCCATCTTCGAGAAAGCGCTGCACCAGCCCTTCGCCGACACCTGCTTGCCGGGGAACGCGCCGCACGGGCCCGAAGCCGAGCCCTTCTTGCCCTGGTACAGCATGCAGGCCGCACAATCCTGGCCCGCTGCGTATTTCGGATACTTCGTCTTGTCGACCTTTGTGGCATCGGCCTTGTAGCCGAGTGCCGCCGCGGTCGGATCGGTTTCCGACAGCATCGGCGCATCGGCCAGCGCTTCGCGCGACAGCGCCAGCGCGGACACGGCACCAATGCTCGTGATCAGGAAACTCCGACGGGATGTTTTCATGGGGGACTCGCTCCAACGTTATCGGTTTGAAAGCCGTTCTCGCGACGGCGTTCGACAGAATAACGCCCAAGCGGACAAATGTGCGCGCCGAAATGCCGGAGATAAGGGATTTCACACGGGTTTCGGCCGGCCCGCACGGCGCCGGCCCGTGCGTCACGCGCGCGACACCATGTCGCCGACGCGCTGCGCGAGCGCAAGTGCGGCGGTGAGCCCCGGCGACTCGATGCCGAACAGGTTCACGAGCCCGCGCACGCCGTGCTGCGCGGCGCCCTGCACGATGAAGTCGGCCGGCGGCTCGCCGGGCCCCGCGACCTTCGGCCGGATGCCCGCGTACGCCGGCTGCAGCGCATCGTCGGGCAGGCCCGGCCAGAATGCGCGGATCGACGCGTAGAACGCGGCCGCGCGCGCCGGATCGACTTCGTAGCGTAGCGAATTGCACCATTCGACGTCCGGGCCGAAGCGCGCCTGCCCGCCGAGATCGAGCGTCAGGTGTACGCCGAGCCCCGCTCGATCGGGCATCGGATAGATCAGGTGCGAGAAGGGCGCACGGCGCGACAGGCTGAAATAATTGCCGCGCGCGAGATAGAGCGGCGGCACCCAGCGTGGATCGAGGCCGCGCGTGCGGCGCGCGAGCGCCTGCGCACCGAGGCCCGCGCTGTTGATCACGCAGGTGGCGTCGATCTCGGCCGGCGCGGCGCCGCCGGTGCGCACGATGAAGCGCCCGCCGCGCAGTACGTCGATCGCTTCGACCGGGGATTGCAGCGCGCACACGGCGCCGTCGCGTTCCGCATCGCCGAGCAGCGCGAGCATCAACTGGTGGCTGTCGACGATGCCCGTCGACGGCGAGAACAGCGCCTCCACGCATTCGAGCGCGGGCTCGAGCGTCTGCGCTTCCGCACGCGTGAGCGGCAGCAGGTCGAGCACGCCGTTTTCGGCCGCGCGCGCGGCGATCGCCTTCAACTGCTTCACCTGCGCGGCGCTCGTCGCGACGAGCAGCTTGCCCGTGCGCCGGTGCGGCACGTGATGCGTGTCGCAGAATTCGTACAGCAGGTCGCGCCCGCGCACGCACGACACCGCCTTCAGCGACCCGCGCGGATAGTAGAGCCCCGCGTGAATCACCTCGCTGTTGCGCGAACTCGTGCCCGTGCCGATCGCGTCGGCCGCCTCGAGCACGATCGTTTCACGCCCGCGCGCGGCGAGCTCGCGCGCAATCGCCAGACCGACGACACCCGCGCCGATCACGACACAATCCGTCTGCTCCATGGCTTTTCGCGCTGCTCGCGCGTCGAAGGGGGAGAGAAGAATTGTACGTCCCGGTTCGCCCGCTTGCCGAACGCATGCGCATCGCGTCGCGTGCGATACGGCCCACCGCGCAACGAACGCCACGCGCGCACGCGCTGCCGTGCGCGCGTGGCCGCGTCAGAAGCCGATCGGCCGGCGCTTCGCCGCGCCTTCGTCGGCGCGGATGTCGGCCGGCGCGATCGCGTCGCGGCCGTCGAGCCGCGCGGCGCCGAACGCGTGCAGCAGCGCGCGGCGCATCGTGCGCGGCGGCGTCGCGGCCAGCACGTCGAGCGCATCGTCGCCGAGCGTATCGGGAAAGCGCCGCCCCCACGCATGCGACGTGCGGATCTCGTCGTAGATCGTCTGCGCGATCCGGCGCGCGCCGGCCGCATCGGGCGGCGCGATCTCGTACACGTTCATCCGGTTGAGCAGCGGCTCGGGAATCGCGTGCGCATCGTTCGCGGTCGCGATCCAGATCACGTTGCCCGCGTTGATCGGCACTTCCGCGAATTCGTCGACGAAGGCGCGCGCCGTGTCGTGCTCGAGCAACGCATACAGCGCACCGAGCGGATCGTATTGCGCATCGCTGCCGGCCTTGTCGATCTCGTCGACCGCGATCACCGGGTTCGCATAGCTGCCGTTCACGAGCGCGTCGAACACCTTGCCGGGCTTCGCGTTCTTCCATTGCGACGACGCGCCCGACAGGATCCAGCCGGCCGTCAGCGAACTCATCGGCACGTAGTGGTACGCGGTGCCGAGCAGGTGCGCGAGCGCCTTCGCGAAATGCGTCTTGCCGATCCCGGGCGGCCCGAGCAGCAGGATCGGCATCAGTTCGAGCCGGTCGTCCGTTTCGAGACACAGCGCGATCTGCTTGCGTACGTCATCGAGCGGCTCGCCGAAATTCGGCAACGCTTCGCCGAGCGCGTCGAACGACGGCATCCGGTTCGGCTTCACGCAGAAGCGCAGATTCCCCGTCTTGAGCATCCTCTCGTAGGTCGAGCGCAGGGCGTCGCTCGCGCTCTCGTTCAGGTCGCTCAGCGCCGTCTCGACCTGCTCGAGGTCGTACACCGTGCTGAAGGACGCCACCGCCAGTTCCTGTTTCACCATCGCCGTCGTCATACCTGCCTCGCTGCACTTGCCGTCACACACTCATCAGACCCTTACGAATTCAGTGTAGCGATCCCGCATCGCCATGCAAGCAAGCAGCCAGGCGCGTCTGCTGCTAACAGCGCGCGCCCGCTGCACGCTCGTGCGTCGCGGCGTATGATCGAAAGTTCACAAGGCTCGCGCCGGGCTCGCCGATGGCGCCCGCGCGCCGCGCGCATGCGGCCGCGCACCTCGCCTGACGCCTCGCCCGAAGGGTTGCCGATGTCCGTCCCCGCTGCTTCTCCGCGCGTCGACTCCGACGCGATCCGTTCCGTCGATGCCGTCGACGCCGCGCTCAAGTCGCGTCGTTCGGTCCGGGCGTTCCTGCCGACGCCCGTGCCGCGCGACACGATCGAGGCGATCCTCGAAGCCGCGAGCCGTGCGCCGTCGGGCACCAACATCCAGCCATGGCGCGTGTACGTCGCGACGGGCGCCACGCGCGACGCACTCGCCGCCGCGCTCACCGCGGCCTACGACGATCCGGCGCGCGACGAGAAATACGTCGCCGAATACGACTACTACCCGCGCGAATGGGTGTCGCCGTATATCGACCGGCGCCGCAAGGTCGGCTGGGATCTGTACGGCCTGTTGAACATCCGCCGCGACGAGAAGGCGCGCATGCACGCGCAGCACAGGCGCAATTTCCGTTTCTTCGATGCGCCGGTCGCGCTGTTCTTCACGCTGGACCGGGTCATGACACGTGGCGCGTGGCTCGATTGCGGGATGTTCCTGCAAGGCGTGATGACGGCCGCGCGCGCCCGCGGCCTCGATACCTGCCCGCAGGCCGCGTTCGTGCCGTTTCACCGGATCGTCGCCGAACACCTCGGCATTCCGCCGAACGAACAGTTCGTCTGCGGGATGGCGCTCGGCCATGCCGACCCCGACGCGATCGAGAACCGTCTCGTCACCGAGCGCGCGAGGGTCGCCGAGTTCACGCGCTTTTTCGCTTGAAAACGCATGACGCGGCCTTACCTGCCGAGCAGGACCGCATCGTGCTGCGAACCTGTCGCGGCACGTCCCGTCACATCACGACCGAAATCGATCGGGCGTAAGATGTGCGTCCGTTCCCCGCTATCCCGCGTTTCCGGAGACGTTTCATGCTGAAACACGGCCTGGCCGTCCTGCTTGCGAGCGTCGTGCTCGCCGCCCATGCGCAGAGCCCCGCGCCGGCCGTCGTCGCATGGGAAATCCAGGTGGTGCGCGACGGTCAGACGATCGACACGTTCCAGCAAAACACCACCGTGGGCCAGTCCCGCACCGATACCCATCGCTATCCGGCCGCCGTGCCGGTGGGCTGCGGCAATGCCGCGCGCGTCGTGCCGACCGAGCGCTCACGCTCGGTGACGGTCGCCCCGCTCGCCGTCGACGCCAACGCGAACACCGTGTCGCTCGGGCTCGACGTGCAGGAAACGCTCGACGACGAAAACGCGACGCGCGGCGATCCGTGCTTGCCCGCGTCGCCGCGGCAAATCGTCGCGAGCCACCCCGGCCTGTCGGTCGGCGGCGACGCCTGGACCGACTGGACGCTCGTCGAGCAGCATCCGCATCTCGTCTACCGCGTGCGCGCGCACGTCTCGAAGGACTGAACCTCATGTCCGCCGATGCCCTCTCCCTGCCGTTCGCCGAACCGCACGCCGCGCCCGACGAAATCACCGCCGTCAGCTGGAACCTGCACAAGGGCCGCTCGCCGCTCGGCTTCACCGCGTGGAACGCGATGCGCAACTGGATGCAGTCGATGCACGCCGACGTGTATTTCCTGCAGGAAGCGATGGCGCGCCGCATGCCGCGCCCGATGCTCGCACCGGGTTTCGGCGCGCCGATGGACGACACGGTCGACGACGTGTGGCATTGCCAGGCCACCGAGATCGCGCAGGCGCTCGACTGGCAGATCGCGCTCGGGCCGAACGTGTTCAAGCCGTCGTGGCGGCACGGCAACGCGATCCTGTCGCCGCATCCGCTCGACCTCGGCGGCCGCTGGGACATCTCCGCGCACCGCTTCGAGCGCCGCGGGCTGCTGGTCGCGCGCGCGACGCTGGCGGGCGCACGCCCGGTCACGCTGCTGTGCGCGCACCTCGCGCTCACGCGCGCCGCGCGGCTGCGCCAGATGCACTGGATCGCGCACTGGATCGAGCGCAACGCGGGCGACGGCCCGCTGATGCTCGCCGGCGACTTCAACGACTGGCGCAACGATTCGGTCGCGCTGTTCGGCGAGATCGGGCTGTCCGAGGTCGCGACGCTGCTCGGCGAATCGGGCCGCACGTTCCCCGCGTTCTCGCCGGCGCTCGCGCTCGACAAGATGTTCGTGCGCGGCCTGACGCCGCTCGAATGGCGCGCGCCGTCCGGCGAAGCCGCGTGGCTGTCGGACCACCTGCCGTACATCGCGCGCCTGCGCCTCGATCCGCAGTAACCCGCCGGACGGCCGCGCCCTCTCAGTCACGGCGCCGTCGGAGCGTCCGGGCCTCGGCGCGAAACGGGCGGCCCATCGCCGAAAGCCCGTTGCAAGGATATGTTGCGCCAAATCCGCGCAGCCGCGGGGGTCAAGCCCGCGATCCGCGTCAACAGGGTAAAATAACGAGTTCCTCAAACGTCTGTCATCGAGAAGGCGCGTGTCCGACGCGCCGGCCGGCCGATCCGCGATCGGGCCGTCGCACTCGGTTTTTTTGCCCGTTTTTGGGCCCGTTACACGCGTTCGCCACGCGCGTCCGTTTTCAAAGCCATGAGCAAATACGACACCGCCACCGTTCAATCCGTCCATCACTGGACCGACACGCTTTTCAGCTTCACCTGCACCCGTGAGGCGAGCCTGCGCTTCAACAACGGCGAATTCACGATGGTCGGCCTCGAAGTCGACGGCAAGCCGCTCGCGCGTGCCTATTCGATCGTCAGCCCGAACTACGAAGAGCATCTCGAATTCTTCAGCATCAAGGTGCAGAACGGCCCGCTGACGTCGCGCCTGCAACACCTGAAGGTGGGCGACACGGTGCTGATCGGCAAGAAGCCGACGGGCACGCTGGTGGCCGACAACCTGCTGCCGGGCAAGACGCTGTGGATGCTGTCGACGGGCACGGGCCTCGCGCCGTTCATGTCGATCATCCGCGATCCGGACATCTACGACCGCTTCGACAAGGTGATCCTGACCCACACGTGCCGCCTGAAGGGCGAGCTCGCGTACATGGACTACATCAAGCACGACCTGCCGGGCCACGAGTACCTGGGCGACATCATCAAGGAAAAGCTCGTCTACTACCCGACGGTCACGCGCGAAGCGTTCGACAACGAAGGCCGGATCACCGACCTGATCGCGACGGGCAAGCTGTTCACGGATCTCGGCGTGCCGGCGTTCTCGCCGGAAAACGACCGCGTGATGCTGTGCGGCAGCACCGCGATGCTGAAGGACACGACCGAGCTGCTGAAGCAGGCCGGCCTCGTCGAAGGCAAGAACAGCGCGCCGGGCCACTACGTGATCGAGCGCGCATTCGTGGACTGATCGATCCCCCAATTTGCGCATCATCAAGAACCGGAGCAAAAGCTCCGGTTTTTTTTCGTCCCTACTTGGCGAATTCGTAACAAACTGGGACCATTCCATCTCAAATAGTTACATTTTGATACGTCATCGCCGGGTGTTCGGGTGTCAGTGTTTTTCCTACAACACCTTCATTCCGATTATTCACAGTTACCCTTAAATGACCGCCCGACATGACCTTTTCGGAAATTTTGAGATATTATTCGGCCCGCGTGGTCGTCGTTCCGATGAGTATGGAAGGGTCGGATGCAAGTGTTACAAGACGTAACTTTTGTTACTTCGGCATGGAACGATTCTCTGGCGGCGACCGTCATCGAAACGGCAGCCAGCCCACGCAGCCAGCCGGTGTCTGAACCGCTTTCTGACAGCAGGGAGAGTCATGGATACGTCGCTTAACGCGCCCTTGGGCGCCCACGCCCCGTTCCCGTCACGGCAGCGCATGCCCGGCCGCGCTGCTACTCCGCCCATGGCCGACGAAGCGTCGAAGCGCGACGCGTCCGCCGCCCGGATCGCGGCACTTTCCGCCCAGCTTCTCGCCGCCGACGAAGCGGCCCGCCGCCATTTGGCCGGCGAGCTGCACGACGGGCTCGGCGCCGAATTGACCGCCGCCCGCTTCGCACTCGCAAACGTTCAAACGTGGCTGCCGGCCGATGCGCCGGAAGCCTGCCTGCGCGCGCTGACGCTGGCGCAGCAGGCGCTCGACGCCGCGACCGACGCGAATCGCCGGCTCATCGACGAGCGCGACACGCCGGCACTCGATGGCGGCATGGTCGGCGCGCTGTCGTCGTGGATCGACACCCATGCGGCGCGCACGGGCCTGCGCACGAGCTTCGTGTGCGCGGCCGACGCCCGCCTGACCCAGCTCGCCGGCACCAGCGCGCTCGCTGTGTTCCGCGTCGCGCAGGAAGCGCTGTCGAACGTCGCGAAACATGCGCGCGCGACGTCGGTCGACGTCCGGATCATCACCGACGGCACATATCTGTCGCTGAGTGTCGCCGACGATGGGACCGGTTTCGCCCGGCGCCGCCGCAGCGGCTACGGCCTGGCCGGCATGCGCGCCCGCTGCGAGGCGTTCGGCGGCAGCTTCGAGACGGCCACGCCGGCAACCGGCCGCGGCACGCGCGTCACCGCGCGCTTCGCATGGGCTTCGCTGCTCGCGGTGCCCGGCGCGGCACGCCGCACGTCGCTTTCGTGAGGTCGCGATGAGCCTGAACATCCTGCTCGTGGACGATCATGCGATCGTCCGGCAAGGGATCCGCCAGTTGCTGATCGACCGCGGCGTCGCGCGCGACGTGACCGAGGCCGAGTGCGGCGGCGACGCGATGGCCGCCGTCGACAAGCAGGAATTCGACGTGATCCTGCTCGACATCTCGCTGCCCGACACGAACGGCATCGAGGTGCTCAAGCGCCTCAAGCGCAAGCCGACGCGCGCGCCCGTGCTGATGTTCTCGATGTACCGCGAGGACCAGTACGCGGTGCGCGCGCTGAAGGCCGGCGCGGCCGGCTACCTGTCGAAGACGGTCAACGCCGCGCAGATGATCGGCGCGATCCAGCAGGTCGCGGCCGGCCGCAAGTACGTGAGCCCCGCGATGGCCGAGGCGCTCGCCGAATACGTGTCGTTCGAGAACGAACCGCTGCCGCACGAGAAGCTGTCGGACCGCGAATACCAGACGCTCTGCATGCTCGCGTCGGGCAAGCGGCTCACCGATATCGCGAACACGCTGTCGCTGTCGGTGAAGACGGTGAGCGTGTACCGGTCGCGGCTGCTCGAGAAGATGCGGCTGTCGAACAACGCGGAACTCACGTTCTACGTGATGAGCAACCGGCTCGTCGACATGGCGCCCGCGGCCGGCGCCTGATCCCCAGCCAACCCGAATTCGTCCGATCCGGCGTAGCAGCGCACGCCGCGCCGCACCCAGCCGCGCCCGTTTCGCGCACAAACGCTTGTTTTATCGGACGATTGCGCCGCGCGCCGCTGCGCCGCCGCGGGGCTGGCACGCCAAATCGGCTAAAATTATGGGTTTTCACTTAGTTGGCGCGCCGTGCCCGCGCGTGCCGGCGATTCATCCGCAATGTCCCTCTTCCGCAAGAAAAACGTCGATCGCATGATCGCCGGCGCGCAAGCCGCCGGGCTCAAGAAAGCGCTCGGCGCGATCGACCTCACCTTCCTCGGCATCGGCGCGATCATCGGCACCGGCATCTTCGTGCTGACCGGCACCGGCGCCGTCCAGGCCGGCCCGGCGCTGATGCTGTCGTTCGTGATCGCCGCGATCGCGTGCGGCCTCGCCGCGCTGTCGTACGCGGAGTTCGCCTCGACGATCCCCGTCGCCGGCTCGATCTACACGTATTCGTACGCGACGCTCGGCGAGCTCGTCGCGTGGATCATCGGCTGGGATCTGATGCTCGAGTACGGCCTCGCGTCGTCGGCCGTGTCGGTCGGCTGGTCGGGCTACCTGCAGTCGCTGCTGCAGGGCTTCGGGCTGTCGCTGCCGGCCGTGCTGACGGCCGCGCCCGGCGCGGTGCCAGGCGTCACCACGTGGTTCAACCTGCCCGCGTTCCTCGTGATGATCGTGATCACGACGCTGCTGTCGATCGGCATCCGCGAGTCGACCCGCATCAACAACATCATGGTGTTCATCAAGGTGTCGGTCGTGCTGCTCGTGATCGCGGTCGGCGTGTTCCACGTGACGCCCGCGAACTGGAAGCCGTTCATGCCGCACGGCTGGAACGGCGTGTTCGGCGCGGCGGCCGTGATGTTCTTCGCGTTCATCGGCTTCGACGCGGTGTCGTCGGCGGCCGAGGAAGTGAAGAATCCGAAGCGCGACCTGCCGATCGGCATCATCGCATCGCTCGCGGTGTGCGCGGTGCTGTACGTGACGGTCGCCGCGGTCGCGACCGGCATCGTGCCGTCGGCCCAGTACGCGAACATCTCGCATCCGATCTCGTACGCGCTGCAGGTCGCCGGCGAGAAGTGGGTGGCGGGCTTCATCGATCTCGGCGCGGTGCTCGGCATGCTGACCGTGATCCTCGTGATGAGCTACGGCCAGACGCGCGTGATCTTCGCGATGTCGCGCGACGGGCTGCTGCCGGCCGCGCTGTCGCGCGTGCATCCGCGTTTTGCGACGCCGTTCCTGACGACCTGGCTGGTCGGCCTGTTCTTCGGGCTGATCGCCGCGCTCGTGCCGCTCAACGTGCTCGCCGAGCTGATCAACATCGGCACGCTCGCGGCATTCTCGATGGTGTCGATCGCCGTGCTCGTGCTGCGCCGCACGCACCCCGAACTGCCGCGCGCGTTCCGCTGCCCGGGCGTGCCCGTGGTGCCGATCCTCGCGGTCGCGTCGTGCCTGTTCCTGATGCTGAACCTGCAGCCCGTCACGTGGGCCGCGTTCGGCATCTGGCTCGTGATCGGCCTCGTGATCTACGCGCTGTACTCGCGGCACCACTCGAAGCTCGCGCACGGCCACCCCGACGCGCACTGAGCGCCGCCATGGCGCGCCTTCCGCGGTGCGCCATGACGAACCCACGCGGGGCCGGCTCCGGCCCCGCACGCCCCTCTCTCCCGCACTCTCGGCCACCGCGCGATCACTGTCCGATCGTCGCGATGTCTTGCCCGATCCTCCGGATTTGCCTGCGCCCGCCGGCGCGCCGCCTGCACGCGCGCGCCGCGCGGTTCATAATTCCGCCATCGAACGACGGCGCCGCGCGGCGGGCCGTCCGGCAACAGGAAAAAACGATGGAAAGCGTCGATCTCGATGTACTGAAATCCAGCGCGCGCTGGCTCGAAGAAGGGCGCCGCGTGCTGCTCGTGACGGTCGTGAAGACGTGGGGCTCGTCGCCGCGCCCCGAAGGCGCGATGCTCGCGGTGCGCGAGGACGGCCTCGTGGTCGGCTCCGTGTCCGGCGGGTGCATCGAGGACGACCTGATCGCCCGCGTACATGCGAGCGGCATCGCGGCCGATGCGCGCCCGGAAGCGCTCAAGTACGGCGTGACGGCCGAGGAGGCGCACCGCTTCGGGCTGCCTTGCGGCGGCACAATCCAGCTCGTGCTCGAACCGCTCACGCGCGACAGCGGGATCGCCGCGCTGTGCGCCGAGGTCGAGGGCGGCCGCCTCGTCACGCGCACGATGACGCTCGCGACCGGCCGCGCATCGCTGTCGCCCGCGCAGGCGACCGACGGGCTCGCCTTCGACGGCGAGCGGCTCGTGACGATCCACGGGCCGCGCTACCGGATGCTCGTGATCGGCGCCGGCCAGTTGTCGCGCTATCTGTGCCAGATCGCGGTCGGGCTCGACTACCAGGTGACGGTCTGCGATCCGCGCGAGGAATACACGGATGCGTGGGACGTGCCGGGCACGCGCGTCGTCCACACGATGCCCGACGATACGGTGCTCGACATGAAGCTCGATGCGCGTTCGGCCGTGATCGCGCTCACGCACGACCCGAAGCTCGACGATCTCGCGCTGATGGAGGCGCTGAAGACGCCCGCGTTCTACGTGGGCGCGCTCGGCTCGCGGCGCAACAACGCAGCGCGGCGCGAGCGGCTGCGCGAATTCGATCTGAACGAAGTGGAACTGGCCCGGCTGCACGGGCCGGCCGGCATCTACATCGGCAGCCGGACGCCGCCGGAAATCGCGATCTCGATCCTCGCCGAGATCACCGCCGCGAAGAACAACGTGTCGCTGCCGACGATCCTGCAGGTCGAAGGCGCGAAGGCCGCGCGCGAAATCGCGGCGAACAGCGGCGCGGCCTGCGGGCTCTGACCCGCGGCGGCGGGCGGTAACGCTCGCGTCGGGCTCGGCCGCATGCCGCTGCCCCGGCGCGGACGTCGCTCAGGTCAGGCCGGCCGCCAGCGCGGCGGCAACCGAACCGACCACCAGCACGACGCCGACCGTGCGGCGCTTGTTCAGCTCGGTCCACAGCAGCACGCCCGTCAGCGACAGCAGGATCAGCGAGCCTGCGATCGTATCCATCAGCAGCACCCAGCCGAGATTCATCCCGACGCCGCGATGCAGGTTGTTCAGCGTCGTCAGGAACGTGTTGCCCGTGCGTTTCACCGACACGTAGCCGTTGCCGACCCAGTACTCGGCCTGCAGGTTCTGGTGCGGCCCGAACACGCCGAATTGCCAGTGCTCGGGCTGCATCACGCGCTTGTCGCCCCACGCGACGGCCTGCGCGGGTTCCTTGCGCATGCGGCCTGGCTTGCCGTCGAAATGCAGCTCCCGCTGCAGCCATTTCGTCATCGCGGCGGGCGTCTTCGGCACCGGATCCGGCAGCGCGATCTGCATCTCCTCGACCTGCGGCTCGCCGGTCGAGATCTTCAGCGGCGGTGCGCGGTGGTTCAGCAGCACACCGGTCACGCCGAACAGCAGCCCGAGCACCGCGCCCCACAGCCCGACCCAGCCGTGCACCTTGCGCAGCCACTTGATGAAAGTCGCGCGCCGCGAGCGCTGACGGCGCGCGGCCAGCTCGTCGTCGTTCAGCGGGCGGCCCGCCGGGTGCAGTACGGTGATGCCGGCGCGCGGCATGCCCGTCTTGGGCGGGTCGATCGTTTCGGGCGCGTTCACGCGAAAGTATCCATTCGTTCAAAACGACGGGCGGCGCGCAGGAAGTGCGCGCCGCCCGGGCAGCATGAAAATGAGAATGGATATCATTACACAAATTGAAAGCCGACTCAATCCGTCCGCGCACGAAGCGGCAGGTCCGGCGTGCGCGAGAACGCGGACGAAATGCACTTTTTGCAGCGCGATGACGATCGATAGACCGAAAATGCCGGCAAAACGGTGCCCGCAAGCCGCGGACAGCCGTTCGTAAGAAGCCGCCCGACGTCAGCCCGTTCAGCGCAACGGCGGCAACGGAAACCGCGGCGCGGCCTCGTCCGGCGCGGGCTCGGTGCGATCGAGCGCGTACAGCCACGCGAGCAGGTCCGCGACCGCCTGATAGAGCTGCGGCGGAATCCGGTCGTCGAGATCGACCTGCATCAGCAGCGACACCATCTCCGGCGCCGTATGCACGTACAGCCCCGCGTCGTGCGCGCGCGCGACGATCATCTCGGCGAGCACCCCGTAACCCTTCGCCACCACGCGCGGCGCCGCATCGCCGCCTTTCGGATCGTAGACGAGCGCGGCCGCGCGCTTGCGGGACGTCATGCTCATCGCAGCGCCTCGTCATCGTCGCCCGGCACCCGTGCGCCGGGGCCGCCGGCCGCGCCGCGCGCGTATGCGGCGGCGGCTGCCTGCGCGGCGAACAGGTCGAAGCCGTCGGGCCCGTCGTCGACCGCACGGATCGACAGCCCGCCCACCCTGAGCCCGGATCCCTCGAGCCGCTGCCGTAGCGCGGCTTCGTTGCGCGCGAGACGGTCGGCGCCCGTCTGGTTCGCGCGCAACCGCGCGACGAGCTGCGCGCCGTTCAGCACCAGCTCGGCATCGACCGTACCGAGCGACGGCAGCGTCAGCGTCAGGCGCGTTCGCCACGCGATACCGTCGCCCGTGTCGTCGTCGCCGCCGCGCGGTGCGCGATGGCCCGGCTCGTCGGGTTCGATCGTCCAGTCGAGCCGCGCGCCGGGCCACGCCTCGCCGGTCCAGCGAAACTGGTCGGTCGCGAGCGCATCGAGCTGCTGCCGAACGAGCGGCACGGCGGCCGGGTGCACGGTCGCGAGCGGCGACGCCTGCGAATCGGACGATGCGGCGGCCAGCTCGGCACGCGCGGGCGTCCAGCGCGTATCGGCGTGCGCCGCCAGCGGATCGGCGAGGTCGGCCGGCAACGATGCGCCCTGCCGGGCCGCCGTCGGCGCGGCCTGCGCAAGATCGTGCGCAGGCGCGCCGCCTTGGGCCGGCGGTGGCGCGCTGGCCCGTGCGGCGGCCGGCAGCGACGGGCGCTGCGCGAGCAGTTCGTCGAGCACGTCGGTCGGCTCGTGCGGAACGGCTTCCGGCTCGGCCGGCGCGAGCGCGGTCGCGAGGCGTGCCTGCGGCTCGCGCAGCAGCGCCGCGAGCGGACGCTGGCCGGCCAGCCACTGCGCCAGATGGGATTCGTAGAAGAGGCCGCTTTCACTCACGGCCTGCGCGAGCGCCGCGCGCAACGCCACGGCCTGCGGCGGCGCGGCCGCATCGCGCACCGCCGCGGCGGGCGACGCTTCAGCGGAAGCCGGCGTGGAAGATGCAGCGGAACCGGACGCAGCCGGCACGGGCGCGGGCACGGGCGTATCGGCGAGCAGCACGGCGGGATCGGCCAGCAGCGGCAGCCGCCCGACGATCGCCGGCGTCGCATCGCCGCCCGAGCGCGAGATCGCGTCGAGCGCGCGCCCGACCTCGGACAGCGCGGTCTGCGTGGAAGCAGGCGGCGCGGCGGGCGGGCTGCCGGCCGGCGGCGGGGACGACGCGCCGGCGCCCGGCGTGCCGACCTGCGAGGTCGCGCCGCCGCCGGCGGGCGCCGATACGGTGCCGGTCAGCAGGCTGTCGAGACGGCTCGCCAGCAGTGCGGCCGCAACGGAGTCGATACCGGTCATGATCGGAGCCTGCTCACCTTCGGGTCCGTTCCGTATGCAAGCGGACCCTGCACGTCGTTGCGAATGCGGGCGCGGCACGCACGCCGGTGCCGCCCGCGGGAACAGCGCGCGCCGCGTGCGGCACCGGGCCCGGGCGCCTCGCCCGTCTCCCGGAACACGGCCCTACCCGCGCGCGCGATAGAGATCGGTCAATACCTGGGTCGAGCGCCGCGCCTCGAACAGCGCGGACAGCCGCGCGACGTCCGGGCTCGCGAGATCGCGGATCGCGGCGTCGTCGGCCAGGATGCGACGGATCAGGTCGAGCTTGCGGCCGAGATCCGATTCGTCGAGCGCGACGCCCGGATCGGCCTCCTTCAACCCGTCGACGAGCTGCATGAATTCGGCCTGCAACCCCGGCAACGCGCTCCAGTCGGCATCGCGCGCGGCGCACAGCATCCGGCCCGACACGGCGGCGAGCGCCTCGTAACGCGCGAAGTATTCGGCCTTGTGACTCATCGTGATGCTTCCGCTACCTGTTGCGCGGCCATCCGCGCGACTTCCGGGGCGATGCCCGTCCATGCTTCCTCGAGCGTCGCGAGCAAGCCGTCGACCTCGACCAGCATCGCGTCGCTCGCCTGCGCGTTCGCTTCCAGCAAACGCCGGCCGATATACGCATACAGCGCATTGAGCCGGTCGGCGATCTCGCCGCCCGCGTCGCGGTTCAGCGACGCCTGCAGGCCGCTCTCGACGATCCGGATCGCCTTGCCGATCGCTTCGCCGCGCCCGGCTACGTTGTCCTGCTGCAAATGCATGCGCGCCAGCGCGATCGCCTGCCGCGCGCCCTGGTACAGCATCGCGATCAGCCGGTGCGGGGAGGCGCCCATCACCCCGGTCTCGACGCCGACACGCGCGTACGCACTGGCTCCAGCGTGTCCTGGGGAAAACATGCGCTTCTCCTTTTACTTGCCTTGGGCTGTACGGGAGCCGCCGTCGTGCGTCGCACGGCGCGGCCTTCACCGAGTTATCGGAAGGGATTTGAAAAGCTTTAGGTGCGCCGGGGCTGCCGTCGGGCAAGCGATGTCGGCCCGCCGGCCCCGTTCCGCAAGCGCCGAACCGTCCCGGGATGCCCGTCGTCGGCCGACCGGCCCCGGATGCCCGTCGTCGGATGTCCGCCCCCGGATGCCCGTCGCCGGATGCGCGCCCCCGGATGCCCGTCGCCTCACACCGACATCTGCATGATGTCGTTGTAAGCGCTCACTAGCTTGTTGCGGACCTGGAGCCCGAACTGGAAGCCGATATTGGCTTTCTGCATGTCGACCATCACGTCGTTCAGCGAGATGTTCGGCGCGCCGACCTCGAACGCCTTCGCCTCGCCGAGCGCGTGCTGCTGGTCGCCGCTGATCTTGTCGAGCGACGCCTTCATCGCGCTCGCGAACGTGCCGGCCGTCGCCGCGCCCGAGCCGGCCAGCGCCGCCGTCGGGCTCGCGACGCCGCCGGACGCCTGCGCGGCCATCGACTGCATCTGTTGCAACACCGAACCGATTCCGCTGACGTTCGCAGTCATGCTGTCCCCAGACATAGAGAAGAAACCCGGACGCACCGGGTGATCCGCCGGCGCCGCACCACGCGCACCATGCCGGATCGCGAAAAAGGATAGCAGCGCGGCGCGCGTCAAAGCCGAGAAAGTACGGGGGAAACCCCGCTCTTTTCGGTCGATCGGAGTGCGCCGCGGGTCACGATAATCGCATCGTGTCATTGTCCGCCCGCTCGTCCGAGCGAGCTCAGTCGTCCCGCTCCGGAGAAACTCGACGCATGGATTCGCAGGCCAACTCGCTGATCAACCCAGACGCCCGCGCGGGCCTCAGCCCGGCGCCCGCCACCGCCGCGGCCGCCGCGTTGCCGGGCGCGGGCGGCGCGGGCGCGGACTTCGGGCTTGGCGGCTTCGCGGAACGCATTCCCGGCATCTCGCGGATGAAGGGCAACCCGAAGCTGCCGTTCGTGATCGCCGTCGCGTTCGCGATCGCCGCGATCACCGCGCTCGTGCTGTGGAGCCGGGCGCCCGACTACCGCGTGCTGTACAGCAACCTGTCGGACCGCGACGGCGGCGCGATCATTGCCGCACTCCAGCAGGCAAACGTTCCCTACAAGTTCGCCGATGCCGGCGGCGCGATCCTCGTGCCGTCGAGCCAGGTGCACGAAACGCGCCTGAAGCTCGCCGCGATGGGGCTGCCGAAGGGCGGCTCGGTCGGCTTCGAGCTGATGGACAACCAGAAATTCGGCATCAGCCAGTTCGCCGAGCAGATCAATTACCAACGCGCGCTCGAAGGCGAGCTGCAGCGCACCATCGAATCGATCAATGCCGTGCGCGGCGCGCGCGTGCATCTCGCGATCCCGAAGCCGTCGGTGTTCGTGCGCGACAAGGAAGCGCCGAGCGCGTCGGTGTTCGTCGACCTCTACCCGGGCCGCGTGCTCGACGAGGGTCAGGTGCAGGCGATCACGCGGATGGTGTCGTCCGGCGTGCCCGACATGCCGGCGAAGAACGTGACGATCGTCGACCAGGACGGCAACCTGCTGACCCAGACCGCATCCGCCTCCGGCCTCGACGCGAGCCAGCTCAAGTACGTGCAGCAGGTCGAACACAACACGCAGAAGCGCATCGACGCGATCCTCGCGCCGATCTTCGGCGCCGGCAACGCGCGCTCGCAGGTCAGCGCGGATCTCGATTTCTCGAAGATCGAGCAGACGTCGGAAAGCTACGGCCCGAACGGCACGCCGCAGCAGGCTGCGATCCGCAGCCAGCAGACCAGCAGCGCGACCGAACTCGCGCAGGGCGGCGCGTCGGGCGTGCCGGGCGCGCTGTCGAACACGCCGCCGCAGCCGGCTTCCGCGCCGATCGTCGCCGGCAACGGCCAGAACGGGCCGCAGACGACGCCGGTCAGCGACCGCAAGGACCAGACGACCAACTACGAGCTCGACAAGACGATCCGCCATCTCGAACAGCCGATGGGCAGCGTGAAGCGGCTGTCGGTCGCGGTCGTCGTCAACTACCAGCCGATCGCCGACGCGAAGGGCCACGTGACGATGCAGCCGCTGCCGCCCGCGAAGCTCGCGCAGGTCGAACAGCTCGTGAAGGACGCGATGGGCTACGACGAGAAGCGCGGCGACTCGGTGAACGTCGTGAACAGCGCGTTCTCGACCGTGAGCGACCCGTACACCGACCTGCCGTGGTGGCGCCAGCCCGACATGATCGCGATGGCGAAGGAAGCCGCGAAGTGGCTCGGCATCGCGGCGGCCGCGGCGGCGCTCTACTTCATGTTCGTGCGCCCGGCGATGCGCCGCGCGTTTCCTGCGCCCGAGCCGGCCGCGCCGGCGCTCGCGGCGCCGGACGACGCGCTCGCGCTCGACGGCCTGCCCGCGCCGGAAAAGGCGGCGGAGGAAGTCGATCCGCTGCTGCTGGGCTTCGAAAACGAGAAGAACCGCTACGAACGCAACCTCGACTACGCGCGCACGATCGCCCGCCAGGATCCGAAGATCGTCGCCACCGTCGTGAAGAACTGGGTGTCCGATGAACGCTGAAGGCTTGACCAAGAGCGCGCTGCTGCTGATGTCGATCGGCGAGGAAGAGGCCGCGCAGGTATTCAAGTTCCTCGCGCCGCGCGAGGTCCAGAAGATCGGCGCCGCGATGGCCGCGCTGAAGAACGTCACGCGCGAGCAGGTCGAGGACGTGCTGCAGGAGTTCGTCAAGGAAGCCGAGCAGCACACCGCGCTGTCGCTCGATTCGAGCGAGTACATCCGCTCGGTGCTGACGAAGGCGCTCGGCGAGGACAAGGCCGGCGTGCTGATCGACCGCATCCTGCAGGGCAGCGACACGAGCGGCATCGAGGGCCTGAAATGGATGGATTCGGGCGCGGTGGCCGAACTGATCAAGAACGAGCATCCGCAGATCATCGCGACGATCCTCGTGCACCTCGACCGCGACCAGGCGTCCGAAATCGCGTCGTGCTTCACCGAACGGCTGCGTAACGACGTGCTGCTGCGGATCGCGACGCTCGACGGCATCCAGCCGGCCGCGCTGCGCGAGCTCGACGACGTGCTGACGGGCCTGCTGTCCGGCAGCGACAACCTGAAGCGCAGCCCGATGGGCGGCATCCGCACGGCGGCCGAGATCCTGAACTTCATGACGAGCGTGCACGAGGAAGGCGTCCTCGAAAGCGTGCGCCAGTACGACGCCGATCTCGCGCAGAAGATCATCGACCAGATGTTCGTGTTCGAGAACCTGCTCGAGCTCGAGGATCGCGCGATCCAGATGGTGCTCAAGGAAGTCGAGTCGGAAACGCTGATCGTCGCGCTGAAGGGTGCGCCGCCGGCGCTGCGCCAGAAGTTCCTGGCGAACATGTCGCAGCGCGCGGCCGAACTGCTCGCCGAGGATCTCGACGCGCGCGGCCCGGTGCGCGTGTCCGAAGTCGAGACGCAGCAGCGCCGCATCCTGCAGATCGTGCGCAACCTCGCCGAGAGCGGCCAGATCGCGATCGGCGGCAAGGCGGAAGACGCGTATGTCTGATTCGGCGAGCGATCGCGTGGGCACCCTCACCGCATACCAGCGGTGGGAGATGGCGTCGTTCGACCCGCCGC
>NZ_PREY01000041.1:0-62612 GCF_002959955.1 Burkholderia sp. BE12
GCCCGCCGCTCGCCGCACGACGCACGACGCACGACGCCGTTGCGTCGGGCCGATTTCCCGCGTCTTCCGCGCCCGTCGTTTCGCCGTTCCCCCGCATGACGCCGCTGCCGTCCTGCTTGCCGCCGCCGCTTCGCGCATGCGCCGCCCGGACCGTTTTTTCGCCGCGCCGTGCATCGTTCCGCCCCCCGATCCGGCTTGGTTTGCGGCGCTCGCCCGATTCCCCGAAATACCCCCCTTTCCCGGCTTTGCTCGACCGATCGGCGTTTGATGCCTCCATGAATAATCGGTGTCACTGGAAAGCGGCATTCCGCCGTACCCGACCGGAGGCCCCGTGGCAGACGAGAGCGATCTCGACAAGACCGAAGCCGCCACTCCCAGGCGCCGCGAGAAGGCGCGCGAGGAGGGGCAGGTCGCGCGTTCGCGCGAACTGGCTTCGTTCGCACTGCTCGCGGCGGGGTTCTACGGCGCATGGCTGCTCGCGGGCCCGTCGGGCGGGCATCTGCAAGCGATGCTGCGCGGCGCGTTCACGTTCGATCGCGCGACCGCGTTCGACACCAACCGGATGCTGTCGGCGGCCGGCAGCGCGAGCCTCGAAGGCTTCGCCGCGCTGCTGCCGCTGCTCGCGCTCACCGGCGTCGCCGCGCTGCTCGCGCCGATGGCGCTCGGCGGCTGGCTGATTTCGCAAAAGACGTTCGAGCTGAAGTTCGACCGCCTGAACCCGATCTCGGGCCTCGGCCGGATCTTCTCGATCCAGGGGCCGATCCAGCTCGGGATGTCGGTCGCGAAGACGCTGGTCGTCGGCGGGATCGGCGGCATCGCGATCTGGCGCAGCAAGGACGAACTGCTCGGTCTCGCGACGCAGCCGCTCGGCGCCGCGCTGCCCGATGCGCTGCATCTGGTCGCCGTGTGCTGCGGCACGACGGTCGCCGGGATGCTGGTGGTCGCCGGGCTCGACGTGCCTTACCAACTCTGGCAGTACAACAAGAAGTTGCGCATGACGAAGGAAGAAGTGAAGCGCGAGCATCGCGAGAACGAAGGCGATCCGCACGTGAAGGGACGAATCCGCCAGCAGCAGCGCGCGATCGCGCGCCGCCGGATGATGGCGGCCGTGCCGAAGGCCGACGTGGTCGTCACGAACCCGACGCACTTCGCGGTCGCGCTGCAATACACGGACGGCGAGATGCGGGCGCCGAAGGTCGTCGCCAAGGGCGTGAACCTCGTCGCCGCGCGCATCCGCGAACTCGCGGCCGAGCACAACGTGCCGCTGCTCGAGGCGCCGCCGCTCGCGCGTGCGCTGTATCACAACGTCGAAATCGAACGCGAGATTCCCGGCTCGCTGTACTCGGCCGTCGCCGAAGTGCTCGCATGGGTGTACCAGCTCAAGCGCTTCCGTTCGGAAGGCGGCGCGTTCCCCGCGGTGCCGGTCGATCTCGACGTGCCGGCCGATCTCGACAAGGGCACGTCGGTGGCCGCCGACGATGAACGCGAGGAAGCCGAGGACACGCTCGGCACGCAAGGCACGCAAGGAGCTTCCGCATGAGCACCCCGACCGGCCTGTTCGCGAAGCGCCCGAACCCGTTCGCGGGCACGAATCTGCGCGCGCTCGCGGGCCCGATCCTCATCTGCATGATCCTGGGGATGATGATCCTGCCGCTGCCGCCGATGCTGCTGGATCTGCTGTTCACGTTCAACATCGCGCTGTCCGTGATGGTGCTGCTCGTCAGCATGTACACGATGAAGCCGCTCGATTTCGCGGCGTTCCCGAGCGTGCTGCTGTTCTCGACGCTGTTGCGCCTGTCGCTGAACGTCGCGTCGACGCGCGTCGTGCTGCTCGAAGGGCACACCGGCCCGGACGCGGCCGGCCAGGTGATCGAGGCGTTCGGCCACTTCCTCGTCGGCGGCAACTTCGCGGTCGGCATCGTGGTGTTCGTGATCCTGATGATCATCAACTTCATGGTGATCACGAAGGGCGCGGGGCGGATCGCCGAAGTATCCGCGCGCTTCACGCTCGACGCGATGCCCGGCAAACAGATGGCGATCGACGCCGACCTGAACGCGGGCCTCATCAACGAGGAACAGGCGCGCAAGCGGCGCCTTGCGGTATCGCAGGAAGCCGAGTTCTACGGGTCGATGGACGGCGCGTCGAAGTTCGTGCGCGGCGACGCGATCGCCGGCCTGATCATCATGGCGATCAACGTGATCGGCGGGCTGATCGTCGGGATGGTCCAGCACGACATGAGCTTCGCGGCGGCCGGCACCAACTACACGTTGCTGACGATCGGCGACGGCCTGGTCGCGCAGATCCCGTCGCTCGTGATCTCGACCGCGGCCGGCGTGATCGTGTCGCGCGTCGCGACCGACGAGGACATCGGCACGCAGATCACCGGCCAGTTGTTCACGAACCCGCGCGTGCTGAACATCACCGGCGCGATCATCGTGCTGATGGGGCTGATCCCCGGGATGCCGCACTTCGCGTTCCTCGCGCTCGGCGGCGGCGCGATCTGGCTGGCGCGCACGCTGACCCAGCGCGCGGCGGCCCGCAAGGCGGCCGGCGACGTGACCGACATCGCCCCGCCCGCCGTGCTGCCGGCCGACAGCCACGAAGCGACCTGGGACGACGTGCAGCTGATCGATCCGCTCGGCCTGGAAGTCGGCTACCGGCTGATTCCGCTCGTCGACAAGAACAGCGACGGCGAGCTGCTCAAGCGCATCAAGAGCATCCGCAAGAAATTCGCGCAGGAAATCGGCTTCCTGCCGCCGGTGATCCATATCCGCGACAACCTCGAACTGCGTCCGAACGCGTACCGGATCGCGCTGAAGGGCGTCGAGATCGGCGTCGGCGAAGTGTTCCCGGGCCAGTGGCTCGCGATCAACCCGGGCCAGGTCACGGCCGCGCTGCCGGGCGCCGTCACGCAGGATCCCGCGTTCGGGCTGCCGGCCGTGTGGATCGACGTCGCGATGCGCGAGCAGGCGCAGGTGTACGGCTACACGGTGGTCGACGCGAGCACGGTCGTCGCGACGCACCTGAACCATCTGGTCGTCCAGCACGCGGCCGAGCTGCTCGGCCGCCAGGAAGTGCAGGCGCTCGTCGAGCGCACCGGCAAGGATGCGCCGTCGCTCGTCGAGGACCTCGTGCCGAAGACGATCTCGCTCACCACGCTGCAGAAGGTGCTGCAGAACCTGCTCGAGGAAGGCGTGCCGATCCGCGACATGCGCACGATCCTCGAGGCCGTGTCCGAGCATGCGGGCCGCGGCGACGCGTACGAGATCACGGCCGCGGTGCGGCTCTCGCTCGGCCGCGCGATCACGCAGCAGTGGTATCCGGGCGCCGGCGAAATGCAGGTGATGGGCCTCGACGCGAATCTGGAGCGCGTGCTGTCGCAGGCGCTCGCCACCGGCGCGAACCCGGGCCTCGAGCCTGGCCTCGCGCACAACCTTCTGACCGGCACGCAGCAAGCGATGCTGCGTCAACAGAATCTCGGGCTGCCGCCCGTGCTGCTCGTGCAGCACGCGCTGCGCGCGATGCTCGCGCGTTTCCTGCGCCGCAGCCTGCCGCAATTGAAAGTGCTGTCGTATGCCGAAGTGCCGGACACACGCACGATCAAAGTCGTTAACGTCATCGGGGGTTCCGCTTGAACATTCGCAAATTCACCGGCGCAACGAGCCGCGACGCACTTCGTCTCGTGCGCGAGGCGCTCGGCGCCGACGCGGTCGTGCTGTCGAACCGCACGCTCGATGACGGCAGTGTGGAAATCGTTGCACTCGCCGATTCGGATCTCGCCGCGGTGGCGCCGCCGGCCGCGCGTCCGCGCCTCGCGACGTCGCGTCTGCCGGAGTCCGTGCCGGCCGCCGCCGTGCAGGGCATCGTGTCGCGCCCGGGCAGTGCGCCGCGCCCGGCCGTCAATCCGTATGCGGCGGGCGCGGGCGGCCTGCCGGACGTGTTCTCGTCCGTGTTCGGCGCGAGCGCCGACGCGCAAGAGCTCGACGTGCATGCTTCGTCGATCGATGCGGACGAGCCGGCAGCAGCGTCGTCGATCGCCGCGCCTGCCGCTGGTACGCCGGCCGCCGGGGCGCCGGCCGCCCCTTCCGAACCCGCGCCGTGGCTGGTCGAGCACGCGAAGCGCCTGATGCAGCAGCGCGACGCGCTGATGGCCCGTGCGCAGGCATCTGCCGAGCCGCGGGCGAGCGCGCCCGCGCCGCAAGCGGCGGCCGGCGCGACGCCGCTCGACTGGGCGCGCGACATCGTGCGCGACGCCGAACGCCGGATGCCGGCCGCCGGAGCGCCAGCCGCCGGAGCGCCGGCCGCCGCCGCTAACCGCGCCCCCGACACGGGCGCCGCGTACGCCGCCAAGGCGACGGAGCGCACGCGCCTGTCCGCCGACACGGCCGCCGCAGTGGCCGATGCGGTGAAGTCGCGCATCGAGCGGATCGTCAACGACACCGTGATGCAGGAGCTCGGCGAGCTGCGCGGGATGATGGAAGAGCAGTTCGACAGCCTGATGTGGCACGATCGCCAGCGTCGCAGCGCCGTCCACGGTGCGCTGACGAAGCACCTGTTCTCGGCCGGCTTCTCCGCGCAGCTCGTGCGGATGCTGGTCGACAACCTGCCGTCCGGCGACGGCGCGCAGACCTTCGAGCAGGCCGCCGAATGGGCGCAGTCGGTGCTCGCGTCGAACCTGCCGGTGCTCGACAGCGAGGACGCGCTGATGGAGCGCGGCGGCGTGTTCGCGCTGATGGGGCCGACGGGAGTCGGCAAGACGACCACCACCGCGAAGCTGGCGGCGCGCTGCGTGATGCGCTTCGGCGCGAGCAAGGTCGCGCTGCTGACCACCGACAGCTACCGGATCGGCGGCCACGAGCAACTGCGCATCTTCGGCAAGATTCTCGGCGTGCCGGTTCACGCGGTGAAGGATGCGGGCGACCTCGCGCTCGCGCTGTCCGAGCTGCGCAACAAGCACATCGTGCTGATCGACACGATCGGCATGAGCCAGCGCGACCGCGCGGTGTCCGACCAGATCGCGATGCTGCACGGCGCGAACGCGCCGGTGCAGCGCCTGCTGCTGCTCAACGCGACGAGCCACGGCGACACGCTGAACGAAGTCGTGCAGGCGTACCGCAGCGCGGGCGAGCATCCTGATCTGGCCGGCTGCATCCTCACCAAGCTCGACGAGGCAACTCACCTCGGCGGCGTGCTCGACACGGTGATCCGCTACAAGCTGCCGGTCCACTACGTGTCGACCGGCCAGAAGGTGCCGGAGAACCTGTACGTCGCGTCGACCAAATTCCTGCTGAAGAGCGCGTTCTGTGTGCCGCGCGACGGCTCGCCCTTCGTGCCGCAAGACGAGGACATGCCGACGCTGCTTTCCGCCCTGACCGCACGTTCCACCGCCGAGCTGCACGAGGTGCGATTTGGATAAACGGATCATCGACCAGGCCGAAGGGCTGCGACGCCTGCTGGCCGGGCGCGCGTCGCGCATCGTCGCGGTGACGGGCGGCCCGGTGGGCGTCGGCTGCACGTCCACCGTGGTGAACCTCGCGGCGGCGCTCGCGTCGCTCGGCAAGGACGTGCTCGTCGTCGACGAACGCGCCGACGTGCATTCGGCCAGCGCGACGCTCGCCGGCGCGTGGCTGCGCGACGGCGAACGCACGCGGGTGGCGGCCGGCTTCGGCCTGTGCGGCGCCGCGCGGCTCGCGCGTGCCGGCTACAGCGACGCGCAACTGAGCGACTTCATCGACGGCCCGGCCGACATCGTGCTCGTCGACGCGCAGCTCGGCGCCGACGGATCGTTCTCGGCGCTCGCGCGCGAAGCCCACGACGTGCTGATCGTCACGCGGGTCGCCGCGCAGGCGATCACCGAGGCGTATGCGTGCATGAAGCGGCTGCATTTCGCGCACGCGCTCGCACAATTCCGCGTGCTGACCAATCAGGTCGGCAGCCACGCGGACGCGAAGACGGCCTTCGACAACCTCGCAGGCGTCGCGAGCCGCTACCTGACCGTGTCGATCGCCGACGCGGGCTGCGTGAGCGCCGATCCGCTCGTCGAGCACGCCCGAGAACTGATGCATGCGGTGGTCGATGCGTTTCCGTCGTCGGCTGCCGCGCGCGATTACCGGCAGATTGCCGCCGACCTGTTGTACTGGCCGATGCGCCCGCGTTCGGGTGCGGGCCGCGCAGTCCACGCCGGCGGCAAGCCGTCGTATGAGGCGGGCGCGGCACACGCCGCGTGAGCGCCACCCGAAGGAGGGAGCCATGATGTACAACGCTCAAGGAAAGATGTCCCAGGCCGACGTGCTCGCGCAATACGCGCCGCTCGTGCGTCGCCTCGGGCTGCAGCTCGTCGCGAAGATGCCGGCGAGCGTCGATCTCGACGACCTGATCCAGGCCGGCATGATCGGACTGATGGACGCGGCCGGCCGCTACAAGGAAGACCAGGGCGCGCAGTTCGAGACCTACGCGACGCAGCGCATCCGCGGCGCGATGCTCGACGAGCTGCGCAGCAACGACTGGCTGCCGCGCAGCCTGCGCAAGACGTCGCGCGAGGTCGAGCACGCGGTGCACCAGGTCGAGCAGCACCTCGGCCGCTCGGCGAGCGAGACCGAGATCGCGCAGCACCTGAACATGCCGCTCGACGAATACCAGGGGATGCTGCAGGACCTGCACGGCAGCCAGCTCATCTACTACGAGGATTTCGACCGCGCGGCCGACGACGAGCCGTTCCTCGACCGTTATCGCGTCGATCATGCCGATCCGCTGTCGGCGCTGCTCGACGACCATCTGCGCGAGGCGCTCGTCGAGGCGATCGAGCGGCTGCCGGAGCGCGAGAAGCTGCTGATGTCGCTGTACTACGAACGGGGTCTGAATCTGCGCGAGATCGGCGCGGTGCTCGAGGTGAGCGAATCGCGCGTGTGCCAGTTGCACAGCCAGGCCGTTGCGCGCCTGCGTGCGCGGCTGCGCGAACAGGCGTGGGTCGGCGCCGAGTCCTGACCCTTTACCGCGGCCGCGCGCGCCGACGCCGCGCGCCTGTGCCGCGGTTGCGCGGCGCTTGCGCATTTCGCGCGCCGATTTGCTACAATCCCCTCCGTTTTCCGAGGAGCGTTGCGACGGACCATCCAGCGTCCGCCAGGCTCGGAAGGCTTCACCAAGCAGCCGTGCAGCGGTTTTTTCGCGCCGGCCCCGCTTCCTGAACGGCGCTCACGTCACCAATCTAGAAACTTTTTAGAAAGGAGGGCGTGATGAACGCCATTATCGATTCCAAGGCTTCCCACGATTACGTCGTCGCCGACATGGCGCTGGCCGGCTGGGGCCGCAAGGAACTGAACATCGCCGAGACCGAAATGCCGGGCCTCGTGCAGATCCGCGACGAATACAAGGCGCAGCAGCCGCTGAAGGGCGCGCGCATCGCCGGTTCGCTGCACATGACGATCCAGACGGGCGTGCTGATCGAGACGCTGAAGGCGCTCGGCGCGGACGTCCGCTGGGCGTCGTGCAACATCTTCTCGACCCAGGATCACGCCGCGGCCGCGATCGTCGAAGCCGGCACGCCGGTGTTCGCGTTCAAGGGCGAATCGCTCGACGAATACTGGGAGTTCTCGCACCGCATCTTCGAATGGCCGAACGGCGAATTCGCGAACATGATCCTCGACGACGGCGGCGACGCAACGCTGCTGCTGATCCTCGGCTCGAAGGCCGAGCAGGACCGTTCGGTGATCGCGAAGCCGACCAACGAGGAAGAAGTCGCGCTGTACAAGTCGATCGCGGCGCACCTCGACGTCGACGCGAACTGGTACTCGAAGCGCCTCGCGCACATCAAGGGCGTGACCGAAGAAACCACGACCGGCGTGCACCGCCTGTACCAGATGGAAAAGGACGGCCGCCTGCCGTTCCCGGCGTTCAACGTGAACGATTCGGTCACGAAGTCGAAGTTCGACAACCTGTACGGCTGCCGCGAGTCGCTCGTCGACGGCATCAAGCGCGCGACCGACGTGATGATCGCGGGCAAGGTCGCGGTCGTCGCGGGCTACGGCGACGTGGGCAAGGGTTGCGCGCAGTCGCTGCGCGGCCTGGGCGCGACCGTGTGGGTCACCGAAATCGATCCGATCTGCGCGCTGCAGGCGGCGATGGAAGGCTACCGCGTCGTGACGATGGAATACGCGGCGGACAAGGCCGACATCTTCGTGACGGCGACCGGCAACTACCACGTGATCAACCACGATCACATGAAGGCGATGCGTCACAACGCGATCGTCTGCAACATCGGCCACTTCGACTCGGAAATCGACGTCGCGTCGACCCGCCAGTACCAGTGGGAAAACATCAAGCCGCAGGTCGACCACATCATCTTCCCGGACGGCAAGCGCGTGATCCTGCTGGCGGAAGGCCGCCTCGTGAACCTCGGCTGCGCGACCGGCCATCCGTCGTTCGTGATGTCGAACTCGTTCGCGAACCAGACGCTCGCGCAGATCGAGCTGTTCGTGCGCGGCAACGAGTACGAGAACAAGGTGTACGTGCTGCCGAAGCATCTCGATGAAAAGGTCGCGCGCCTGCACCTCGCGCGCATCGGCGCGAACCTGTCGGTGCTGTCGGACGAGCAGGCTTCGTACATCGGCGTGCAGAAGGACGGCCCGTTCAAGCCGAACCACTACCGCTACTGATGCGCGGCCGCCGCCGTGTCGTGCGCGCCCGTGGCGGGCGCACGGCGCGGCGGCGCTCCCCGATCGTACCGATCGACAACCGAACCGGAGCCCTCCATGAGCCTCATCCTCACCTGGGTCATCAACGCGCTCGCGTTGCTGATCATCACGTACCTCGTGCCGTCGATCCACATCAAGAGCTTCGGCACCGCGCTGATCATCGCGGTCGTGCTCGGGCTGATCAACACGGTGATCCGGCCGGTGCTGATCCTGCTGACGCTGCCCGTCACGATCGTCACGCTCGGGGTGTTCATCCTCGTCGTGAACGCGCTGTGCTTCTGGTTCGCGTCGTCGCTGCTGAAGGGCTTCGAGGTGTCGGGGTTCTGGTCCGCGTTCTTCGGTTCGATCCTGTACAGCATCGTGTCGTGGCTGCTGTCCGCCCTGATCTTCGGCCAGCGCGACATCGGCTGAGGGCGGGCGGGTTGAGGCCCAACCCCATCGAATCATGAAACCGATCGAACTCTCGTTTGAATTCTTCCCGCCGAAGACGGCGGACGGCGTCGAAAAGCTGCGCGCCACGCGCGCGCAGCTGCTGCCGCTGAAGCCGAAATTCGTCTCCGTGACGTTCGGCGCCGGCGGATCGACGCAGCAGGGCACGCTCGACACCGTGCTCGACATGCAGAAGGACGGCCTCGAGGCCGCCCCGCACCTGTCGTGCATCGGCTCGTCGCGCGACAGCCTGCGCGCGATTCTCGACCAGTACCGCTCGCACGGCATCCGGCACATCGTCGCGCTGCGCGGCGACCTGCCGTCGGGGATGGGCGCGGTCGGCGAGCTGCGCTATGCGTCCGAGCTCGTCAGCTTCATCCGCGCCGAGCATGGCGACTGGTTCCACATCGAGGTCGCGGGCTATCCGGAGTACCACCCGCAATCGCGCTCGCCGAAAGCCGATCTCGAGAATTTCGCGCGCAAGGTGAAAGCCGGCGCGAATTCCGCGATCACGCAGTACTTCTTCAACGCGGACGCGTATTTCCGCTTCGTCGACGATGCGCGCAAGCTGGGTGTGGACGTGCCGATCGTGCCGGGCATCATGCCGATCACGAACTTCTCGCAGCTGATGCGCTTCTCCGAGATGTGCGGCGCCGAAGTGCCGCGCTGGGTCGCGCGCCGGCTCGAGAGCTTCGGCGACGATCGCGAGTCGATCCGTGCGTTCGGCGCGGACGTCGTCACGAGCCTGTGCCAGCGCCTGATCGACGCGGGCGTGCCGGGGCTGCACTTCTACACGCTGAACGCGGCGGTCGCGACGCGCACGATCTGCGAACGGCTCGCGGTGTAAGCGCCGTCACGCGGTTGTATGCTTAAAAGCCCTGCCGGTTCGTGCCGGCGGGGCTTTTTTATCGTGAAGCGTGACGCGCGGCGAAAACGTGCGCGCGTCAGCGCTGCGCCTGCATCAGCGGCGGGCGGCGGTCGAACCACGGCCGCGCCTGTTCGAGCTGCCGCGCGAGCCGTAGCAGCAACGCTTCGTCGGCGTGGCGCGCGGCGAACTGCACGCCGATCGGCAGCCCGCGCGCATTCCAGTACAGCGGCACCGACATCGCCGGCTGGCCGGTCAGGTTGAACAGCTCGGTGCAGCCGGCCCAGGCGAACGCCTTCTCCGACGACTTCGCGAGCATTTCCTTCAGCAGCGGCTTTACCGGCAGCGCGGCGAGCAGCTTCATCTGCGCGGATTCGAACGGCGTCGGCTGCAATTCGCCGATCTTCACCGGCGGCCCGGCGAGCGACGCGCACAGGATCGCGTCGTAGCGCGACACGAGACCGGCGACCTGCACGGTGAGCTGGCGCTGCCATTCGAGCACGTCGGGCAGCCGCGTGCGCGCAAGGCGGCGGCCGACCACGGCCATCGCCCACGTCGCGGCCTCGAATTCGCCGCGCCGCGGCGTGCGGCCGGTCAGTTCGCGCGCGCCGAGCACCATTTCCTCGGCGATCGTCGCCCACAGCGTCAGGAAGGTTTCGGCCGCGCGCGCGTAGTCGATTTGCAGCGTCGCCGGCTCGACGTGGTGGCCGAGCGATTCGAGCAGCGCGGCTGCGTCGTCGAGCGCCGCGCGCGTGTCGTCGGCGAGCGCCGGCGCGAGCATCGGATCGACGACGAGGCCGATCCGCAGCGGGCCGGGCGGCGTATCGAGCGCGCCGAGGAAGGTGCCGGGCGCGCCGGGCGGCAGGGTCTGGCCGGTCGTCACGTCGAGCAGCAGCGCGCTGTCGCGCACGCTGCGCGACACCGCGTGCTGGACGACGAGTTCGCCGTTCGACGGCAGGTCGACGAGCACCGGGTTGCGGCTCGGCTTCAGGCCGAACAGCCCGCAGCACGACGCCGGAATGCGGATCGAGCCGCCGCCGTCGGACGCATGCGCGAGCGGCACGATGCCGGCCGCGACGGCGGCCGCCGCGCCCCCGCTCGAACCGCCGGGCGTGTGATCGAGATTCCACGGGTTGCGGCACGCACCGAACAGTTCCGGTTCCGTGTACGGCATCTGGCCGATCTCGGACGTGTTGGTCTTGCCGAATACATTGAGGCCCGCCGCGCGGCTGCGCGCGATCACCGGCGAATCGTCGGCCGGCACGAAGTAACGGTAGTGCCGGCTGCCCATCGACAGCGGCAGCCCGGCGACCGCCGCGCCGAGATCCTTGACGAGATAAGGTACGCCCGCGAACGGCACGTCGGCGCCCGGCTCGGGCGCGGCCGCCGCACGCGCGCGCGCGGCTTCGTAGTCCTGCAGCACGATCGCGTTGATCGCGCCGTTGACCGCTTCGGCCTGACCGATCGCGGCGTCGAGCAGTTCGCGCGGGCTGGCGTGGCGGTCGCGCACGAGCGCGGCGAGGCCGATTGCGTCGTGCGCGAGATAGTCCGAGTGCATCGCGGTCACCCCCGTGTGACTCGTGGCGATGGTGCGAGCATAACGCGGGCCCGGCGTGGCGGGCCCGCGGCCGTGCCTTTTTAAAGGTGCTCGGCGAGGAAGGTCAACGTGCGGCCGTGCGCGAGCGCCGCCGCGCGCTGGTTGTACGAGGCGCGGTCCGTGCAGTTGAAGCCGTGCTCGGCGCCCGGGTAGACGTGGAACGACGCATCGCCGTGGCCGGCGAACGCGGCCTTCACCTGGTCGACGGCGGTGAGCGGAATGCCGTGGTCGTTTTCCGCGTAGTGGAACAGGATCGGCTGCGTGATCTGGGCGGCGAGATCGAGTGCGTTCTGGATGCCGCCGCCGTAATAGGCGACCGCCGCGTCGAGCTTGCCGGTCGCCGCCGCGCGGTACGCGATCTGGCCGCCGAAGCAGTAGCCGATCGCGGCGAGCTTGCCGCTCACTTCGGGGCGTGCGCGCAACGCGTCGGCCGCCGCGCCGATGTCCGCGACCGCGAGACCCACGTCGGTCTTCTTCATCAGCTCGATGCCCTTGTCGCGATCCGCGCCCTCGTAGGTCAGCTCGACGCGCGGCTGCGTGCGCCAGAACACGTCGGGCGCGAGCGCGACGAAGCCGTCGGCCGCGTACTGGTCGGCGACCGCACGGATGTGCGAGTTCACGCCGAAGATCTCCTGGATGATGATGACGGCAGGGCCCTTGCCGCGCTTGGGCAGTGCGAGATAGCCGCCGAAGCTGTCGTTACCGGTCGGGATGTCGATCCATTGGGCAGTCACGTTCTGAACTCCTGGCGTGCGGGGTGCGCGAGGCGCCCCGCGGGTAAAAAGAGGGCGGCTTAGTGTGCCACCAATCGTGCTGTGGTGCAGCGCGCGCGGCCGCTTCTCGCGCAGCGATCGTTTCGATCTCGATTATTCATTTTTCGGCGCCGCGCCGCTTCGATAGAGTCGATGTGTCGGCCTTTACAAAGCGCTTTCGCGCATCGTCATCGAAGGATTCGCCATGTCTTCCCGCTCGTTTTCCACGCCCTTTTCCGAACGCTTCGGTTTGCGCCTGCCGCTCGTGCAGGCGCCGATGGTCGGCGCGACCACGACCGCGATGGTCACGGCCGCGTCGAATGCCGGTGCGCTCGGCAGCCTCGGTGCCGGCGCGCTCGCGCCCGAGCGCCTCGCGGCCGAAGTCGCCGCAATTCGCGCGGCGACCGATCGCCCGTTCGCGATCAACCTGTTCGTGCTGCCCGACGTCGCGCCCGATGCGGCGACGCTCGCGCGCGCACTGGCGGCGATCGACCCGCTGAACGCGACGCTCGGCTTGCCGCCGGGCACGGCGCCGGCGCGCTACGCGCCCGATTTCCGCGCGCAGCTCGATGCGCTCGTCGCGCTGCGCGTGCCGGTCGCGAGCTTCACGTTCGGCGTGCTCGACGCGGCCGACGTCGCGCGCCTGAAAGCCGTCGGCACTTATGTGATCGGCACCGCGACGCACGTGGCCGAAGGGCTCGCGTGGCAGGCGGCCGGCGCCGACGCGCTGTCCGCGCAGGGCGCCGAGGCGGGCGGCCATCGCGGCACCTTCATCGGTTGCGCTGACGATGCGCTGATCGGCACGTTCGCGCTCGTCCCCCAGCTCGCCGACGCGACGGGCTTGCCCGTGCTCGCCGCGGGCGGGATCATGGACGGCCGTGGCATCGCGGCCGCGCTCGCGCTCGGCGCGCAGGGCGCGCAACTCGGCACCGCGTTCCTCACGTGCGCGGAAAGCGCGATCGCGGCGGACTGGAAGGCGCGGCTGCTCGCGAGCGCCGATACGTCGACGCAGGTCACGCGTGCGATCACCGGCCGTCATGCACGAGGGCTGCGCAACACGCTGATGGCGCGGCTCGGCGAGCACGTGGCCGACGCCGCACCGTATCCGGTGCAGAATGCGCTGACCCAGCCGCTGCGCCAGGCCGCCGCGCGCGCGAACGACGGCGACTACCTGTCGCTGTGGGCCGGACAGGGCGCGCCGCTCGCGCGGCGGCGCGGCGATGCGCTGACGACGTCGCAGCTGGTCGCCGCGCTCGACGCGGAATGGCGTGCATCGGCCGCCTGAACGCTGCTTCATCCGCCGCAACCGTCGATATCGGGCGGCGAAACGCGCGTGGTGTCACGCGCGTTTCATTCAATGATCACGGGCATAAAATACCGAATCGAAATGCCCCGTGAATAGGTCGAAACGACCTTTCGAAAGTATGCCGGGAATTAGCGGAAACCCTTATCCGCCGGGGCTTGCAGCGTTATTCGAGTCATCCTTCCAAAGCGTGCATATCGGTAGTGTTACCACTACCCCAAAAAAGTCCCACAAATTAATTTGATCACCTACACTTGCGCGCAAGTACGGGCGGGCAGCTGCTAAAAGCGGCGGTTTTCACGTACTTGAGGCCAAGTGCATGAACGATGCAACCGGCGAATCGTCCAGTGATGGCAAACACGGGGATGGCAGCGGGGCACCGGGCGATGGCGTTTTTTGGGACCGAACTGGAGACTTACATGAATATCAAGATGCAAAAGCTGTTGCCGATCACCGCAGCGGCGATGCTGTGTGCTGCAGCTGCAAGCAACGCGTCCGCCGATCAAGTCGTCAAGATCGGCCACGTCGCGCCGTTGACGGGCGGCATTGCACACCTGGGCAAGGACAACGAAAACGGCGCACGTCTCGCGGTCGAGGAAATCAACGCGAAGGGTCTCACGATCGGCGGCCAGAAGATCACGCTGCAACTCGACCCGCAGGATGACGCCGCCGACCCGCGGCAGGCGACGCAGGTTGCGCAGAAGCTCGTCGACGACAAGGTCGTCGCGGTGGTCGGCCACCTGAACTCGGGCACGTCGATCCCGGCCTCGAAGATCTACAGCGATGCGGGCATCGTGCAGATTTCGCCGTCGGCGACCAACCCGGTGTACACGCAGCAAGGGTTCAAGACCACGTACCGCGTGGTGGCGACCGATGCGCAGCAGGGCCCGGCACTGGCGAACTATGCGCATTCGAAGGGCATCAAGAGCGTGGCGGTGGTCGACGATTCGACCGCTTACGGCCAGGGTCTCGCGAACGAATTCGAGAAGAAGGCGAAGGCGCTCGGCCTGAAGGTGATGTCGCATGACGCGACGAACGACAAGGCGGTCGACTTCCGCGCGATTCTGACGAAGATCAAGGGCGAGAACCCGGACGCGATCATGTACGGCGGCATGGACGCCACCGGCGGCCCGTTCGCGAAGCAGGCGAAGCAGCTTGGCCTGCGCGCGAAGATCTTCGCGGGCGACGGCGTGTGCACGGAGAAACTGGCCGACCTGGCCGGCGACGCGACCGACAACATCGTGTGCTCGGAAGCCGGTGCTTCGCTCGAGAAGATGCCGGGCGGCAGCGCGTTCAAGGCGAAGTACGAGAAGCGCTTCGGCCAGCCGATCCAGATCTACGCGCCGTTCACGTATGACGCCGTGTACATCATCGCCGACGCGATGAAGCGCGCGAACTCGACGGACCCGGCGAAGATCCTCGCGGCGATGCCGGCGACGAAATACACGGGCGTGATCGGCACGACGACCTTCGATTCGAAGGGCGACCTGCAGCACGGCGTGATTTCGCTGTACAACTACAAGAGCGGCAAGAAGTCCCTGCTCGACGAAGTGAAGATGTAACGCAACGAGCGGTCGACAGGAGGGTGAAAGCGCGCATGCGGCAACGCATGCGCGCTTTCTTTTTGGGCCGGCGTGTGCCGCCGCGCCGTCAGATCTTCAGGTGCGCGAGCACCTTCGGTGCGACGAGCGCGACGAGCGCCGCGCACAGGGCGACGACCGACAGGCCGATCGTCAGGTTCGCGGCCTGCGCGACCGCGCCGATCACGACCGGACCGAACAGCAGTCCGAAATACGCGAGCCCGGCCACGTGCGCGAGCCCTTCGGCCGCGTGGATGCCTTTCACGCGCGCGGCGGCCGCGAACAGCACGGGCATCATGTTGGCCAGCCCGAGGCCCATCAGCGTGAAACCGGTCAGCACCGCGACCGGATTCGGCAGCAGCAGCGCGCCGATCATCCCCCCGCAGGCGAGCGACGCGCTCGCGAACACGAGCTGCGGCGCGCCGAAGCGGGCGCGCACGGCGTCGCCCGCGAAGCGCGCGATGGCCATCCCGCCCGAGAACGCCGCGTACGCGGCGCTCGCGAGCGCGGGGCTCGCCGCGACCACGTCGCGCATGTAGACCGTCGCCCAGTCGTACATCGCGCCTTCGGCGATCAGCGCGACGAGCGCGATGCCGCCGAGCATCCAGAGCGCGGGCGAGCGCCAGCGGTTGCCGCCGCCGTGCGCCTGTTCGTGATGCGGCACGTGCGGCAGCACGGCCGGGCTCGCGACCACGAGCACCGTGGCGCACACCGCCGCCGCGAGCGCGAGATGCGCGACCGGCGCCATGCCGGCCGACAGCAGTGCGCCGCCGGCCGCCGCGCCGGCCATCCCGCCGATGCTGAACATCCCGTGCAGCGACGACATGATCGGCTTGCCGAGCGCGATTTCGACCGCGCTGGCCTCGGCGTTCATCGCGACGTCGAGCGTCGCCATCGAGAAGCCGAACAGCGCGAGCACCGCGAGCAGCATCCAGTAGTCGGGCACGACGAGGATCAGCGCCGCGCACGCGGACATCACGAGCCCGCCGGCGAGGCACGCGGTGCGCGAGCCGACGCGCGCGATCCAGCGCGCGATGGTCAGCATCGCGGCGATCGACCCGCCGGCGACCGCGAACAGCGCGATCGACAGCAGCCCGGGGCTCAGCGCGAACTTGTCGCGCACGGTCGGCACGTGCACGCCCCACGACGCGTACATCATGCCGGCGACGAAGAACAGCGCCATCGACGCCGTGCGCGCACGCTGGCGGGCCGGCAGCGGCAGCACGCGATGCGCGTCGGGCGGCGCGGCGAACGGGGACGACGATTCGGGGGAGGAGGATTCGGACACGGGAAGGCTCGTCGGGAAAATGCGTGGGCGCACACGGCGCCCGGCGGATTTGTCCGATTCTATCGAACCGCTTACGTTTCTGCCGGGCGATGGCCGTTCGGTCGATGCGACGCGTGCGGCGAGCGCGGGTAACATCGAAGCCATGCCCGAGGCACCGCCTTTCGACCGCAGGAGTTCCTCTTGAACATCGATCCCGCCTTCGCCCTGCATCTGCTGCACCGCTGCGCGCTCGGCACGCTCGCCACCCATGCGCGCGAACCGCAGGGGTTCCCGTATCCGACGGTCGTGCCGTTTGCACCGGATGCAAGCCATCGGCCCGTGATCCTGGTGAGCGGCCTGGCCGAGCACACGCGCAATCTCGCCGCCGATCCGCGTGCGGGTTTCCTCGTCGTCGATGCCAATGACGGCGATGTCCTGAACGCCGAGCGCGCGACGCTGCTGGGCCGGTTCGTGCCGCTCGGCGACGATCCGCACGTTACCGCGCGTTACCTGCGCTACGAACCGGACGCCGCGCGCTATCTCGCGCTCGGCGATTTCGCGTTCTGGGCGCTCGAGATCGAGCGGCTGCGCTATATCGGCGGGTTCGGACGGATGGGCTGGGTCGACGGCACGCATCTCGATGCGCTGCCGCCGCTCGCGTTCGACGACGAACAGGCGCTGTGGCGTGCCTACGAAGCGGGCCACGCACGCCGCGACGGGCTCGACCTGCTCGGCGTCGACCGCCATGGCGCGGACTGGCGATGCGACGGGCGCCGCGTGCGCACGCCGTTCGAGTCGCCGTCGGCCGATATCGGTGTGCTGCGCGAGCGGCTGATCGCCTGCGCGAAGAATGTGACGTGACGTCGCGGGTCAGTGATTTGTCCGTTTAGCAAACCGCGTCATGTGGTTTTCGCAAAACTGTCGTGCGATGAAAGCTTTGATTTTTTGAATGCAGGGTAATTGCGTATATTGATAGACCTAATAGCCAATCGCTAATGTCCTAATCTCTATGCAGGAGCGTAAAAATTTGAGAAAAGGCCGCGGCCGGTCAAAATGACATGTGCGAATTACAATTGGTCTCGGGATTTTCGTGAATCTCGCTTCTATCAAATCTTTTTTGTGCTAATCTCTGCCTTCGAAAATCCGAGGCACATATATTTCATGAATGGTGAGCTGGCTCAGACCGGCGCCATTGGTCAGATAGATAGAAAGGGAAACTATGTCTTCTTACAAGGACCTGCTGGCCCAGCGGGAGAAGCTGGAGAAGCAAATCGAAGAAGCGAAGTCGCGTGAATACGCTGAAGTGCTGAATGACGTGAAGCAGAAAATTGCCGACTACGGCTTTTCGCTCGCCGAACTCGGTCTCAGCCGCGCGAAGGCCGGCAAGGTCGGTCGCCCGCGCGCAGGCGTGGCGGCAAAATACCGCGATCCGGAAACGGGCGCGACGTGGTCGGGTCGTGGCAAGCCGCCGCGCTGGATCGCCGGCAAGAACCGCGAACAGTTTGCGATTTAAACGTTCGTTTAGGTTGTCCGCTCTTCAGAAGAGCCGCGTGTCCGTCGAGGAGCGCGGCTTTTTTGTTTTCCGGACGCCGGCAAGGCCGCTGTGCCGTCATGAAAATGTAAGTGTGTCGTGTGAATGAAAATGCGACACGTTCGCATAAGCGATTGATTTAAATGAGAAATTTGTGGGTACTGGAAGGGCGCGCGGGGCGCCTTTGATAGAATTACGTTCCGCACACCGATATCTCATATTTCATGTCCACGTTTTCCGGCGACGCGCAGAGCGCAGATAAGCACGCAGTTGCGCGCAAGAGCACGCTCGTCAGTATTGTCCTGAATGTCGTGCTTGCGACATTTCAGATCGCCGTCGGCGTGATTGCGCATTCGCAGGCATTGATTGCTGACGGTGTGCATTCGATTTCCGATTTGATCTCGGATTTTGTCGTGCTGGTTGCGAATCGGCATAGCGGCGCATCGCCGGATGCCGACCACAATTACGGCCATAGCCGCTACGAGACGGTCGCGTCGCTGTTTCTCGGCGCGATCCTGATTGCGGTCGGTATCGGCATGCTCTGGCGCGCCGGCGACCGCCTCGTTAATCTCGAAAACATTCCGGCCGTGCATTTTTCCGCGCTGATCGTTGCGCTGACGGTGCTCGTGTCGAAGGAAGCGCTGTTTCGCTACATGCTGCGCGAAGCGCGGCGCGTGCGCTCGGCGATGCTCGTCGCCAACGCATGGCATGCGCGTTCGGATGCCGCGTCGTCGCTCGTCGTCGCGATCGGCATCGTCGGCAGCCTGGCCGGTGTGCGGCTGCTCGACCCGATCGCCGCGGCGATCGTCGGCTTCATGGTCGCGCGCATGGGCTGGACGTTCGGCTATGACGCATTGCAGGACCTCTCCGACCGCGCGCTCGATACGGCCGACACGGCCGAGATCCGCGCGCTGCTCGCCGCGACGCCCGGCGTACGCGACGTGCACGACCTGCGCACGCGCAAGATGGGCGATGCCGCGCTCGTCGACGCGCACATCCTCGTCGATCCGAAGATCTCCGTCTCCGAAGGGCATTACATCGCCGAGACCGCGCGGGCGCGCGTGCTGTCCGACCCGCGCGTGCTCGATGCGCTGATCCATGTCGACCCGGAGAACGACGCGGCGCGCCGTCCGGCGCTCGCGCTGCCGCCGCGCGACGAACTCGTGGCCCGGCTCGAGGCCGCGCTCGCGCAGCGCGGGCTGCGCGCCGCGGCGATCAATCTGCATTACCTGAGTACGGGGCTCGAGGTCGACGTGACGCTCGACAGCGACCCGCGCGACACCGATGCGGCGCTGGCCGGCCGGCTCGACGTCGAGACGCTGAAGCGCGAGTTCGGCGCGCGCCGGATCGGCTTCACGCGCACATTGCCCGTGCAGACGTGACCGGCAGCCGGCAGCCGGCAACCGCGAACGCGGCCGGCCTCAGGCGGCAGGCCCGCGCGTTACAGCGGCAGTTGCGTGTCGAACTTGATTTCGCGCAGCACGACGCTCGTGCGCACCTGCGACACGGCCGGGATCTTGAAGATGCGTTCGTGCAGGAACACGTCGTAGGCCTTGATGTCCGGCGCGACGATCTTGAGGATGTAATCGGCTTCGCCGGTCGTGCTGTAGCACTCGGTGACTTCCGGGCAGGTCGCGATCTCGCGCTCGAACTGCTCGACGCCGCCTTCGTTGTGACGCGTCAGGTGCACGTGCGCGAGCGCGCAGACGTGCAGACCGAGCTTCTCGCGATCGAGCAGCGCCGTGTAGCGCTGGATCACGCCCGACTGTTCCATGTCCTTGATGCGGCGCCAGCACGGTGTGCTCGACAGCCCGACCTGGTCGGAGATTTCCTGAACGGAACGGCGCGCGTCGAGCTGCAACAGGCGAAGGATTTTTTGCGAAAAGGAATCGAGCGTCACCTGCGCCTCCATGCGGCAGCTACAACACGCTGAATGTTAGAGGGCCGGGGAAGGAAAGGCAATCTGGCGACGCGCTGGTGAGCGGGATTCGCTAATTTGCTCGCGGATCCGTGGGATTTTGTCCCGCCCCCGCGCTTTCCGACCGATCGGTATCCGACACGGCCAGGCCCGCGAGCGCGGCCTGCTGACGGCGCAGGTCGGCGAGCATGTTGCAGAACAGCGCGCCTTGCTCGATCGCATCGTCGAGCGCGACGTGCGTGTGCGGATGGTCGTCGAACCAATGCTTCGGAAAGCGCGGCTTGATCGCCTTGCGGTACGGCAGGCCCGTCATCGCGAACGCGAGCGTCTTGATGTCGAGCGCCGACCACGAGAACGGGCAGCGCCCCGCGAAATGCATCATGTACCAGAACATGAAGGTGAAATCGAAGCCGGCCGGCATCGCGACGAACACCGGCTTGCCGGGCAGCGCCTCGACCCATTCGACGTAGGCGACCAGCGCCGCCTCGGGCGTCTGCAGGTCGCGCCGGCATGCGGCCCAGGCTTCGGGTTCGGTCTTCCACCAGGCTTCCTGCACCGGGTGGGCGTGCGCGCCGGGCAGGGTCTCGAGGTTTGCCGAAAACGTCGCGATCAGTTGCTTGTCCTCGGTATAGGCCGCCGAGGCGAAGCTCAGCATCGAGTGCGGGCCGGGAATCGGGCCATCGGCCTCGACGTCGGTGCTGACGTAGATTTCGGGGATGGCGGTCTGGTTCATCCAAATACCTTGTCGGACACGAACGGGTTCGTGCGGCGCTCGTCGCCGAACGTCGACACCGGGCCGTGACCGGGCACGAACGTGACGTCGTCGCCGAGCGGCCACAGCTTTTCCTTGATCGAACGGACGAGATCCTCGTGATTGCCGCGCGGGAAATCGGTCCGGCCGATGGAGCCCGCGAACAGGACGTCGCCCACGATCGCGACGCGATGTGCACGGCTGAAGAACACGACGTGGCCGGGCGTGTGGCCCGGGCAGTGATAGACCTCGAGCGTCTCGTCGCCGAACTGCACGGTGTCGCCGTCGTTCAGCCACTGGTCGGGCTCGAAGATGTCGGCGGCCGGAAAGCCGAAGCGTTCGCTCTGCGTCGGCAGCTTCTCGATCCAGAAGCGTTCCTCTTCCTGAGGCCCCTCGATCGGCACGCCGTAGCGCGTCGCGAGCGTCTTCGCGCCCGCGCAGTGATCGATGTGCCCATGCGTGAGCAGCACCTTCTCGACCTGCACGTTCTGCCGCGCGACTTCCTGTTCGATCCGGTCGAGATCGCCGCCCGGATCGACGACGGCGGCGCGGCCCGTCTTTTCGCAGACGAGCAGCGAGCAGTTCTGCTGGAACGGCGTGACCGGAATGAGCGTGACTTTCATGGGAGCACCGGCGGCTAAAAGGAGCGATTGTACCGGTCGAGCGCGCGGCCTGCCGTGCGTGCGATGCATGGCGCGGCGCGCCGATGAGGGCTTTCCCCGAGCATACCGATTGTTACAGCCATAGCGAGAATCAATGGTCCGCCAGGGGCGCTTTTCGAGACAAGGTTTTGATTTATGTATAATGCGCCCCATTGCGCGTGAATTTCACGCAATTCGCTGGTGTTTCGGCCCCGTTAAACGAGGCATCCGATTCACCGTCAAGCATCGGCCGCCGGGAAGTCCGGCGGTGTATCCAGCACCGAGCATTCGGTGCTCACGTCTTGTCCGGCCGGGCGCTGCGCGCCCGCCTGCGGCCCTGCTGCCGCGCCGCCGGATGAGGCCTGTGCCGCCGTTCCTGTGCGTTGGTCGTATCGACGCGCGCGAACGTGAAGCCATGTTCGATGGCGGCATGTGGGGTCTGGTCAGGCTGTTGGGGACAGGTTGCGCCAGACGTGAAAGCTAATCAGGACGGTTGCGGCCTAGACGAATGCCGCGCCCATGCTAGCCGCCTGCTCGCACTCGAGCCGGGCGTGCACGCATTTGCCGTCCGGGGCGCATCTCTGCGTTGTGAAGCAGCGTTGTATCGATGCGGCCCGAACCAGAAGGCGACACGTCGATGAATTTACGTTTTCCGAGCCGATTCGGAACCATTGCATTGTTTTTTGCGCTGACGGGCTGTGCGGTGCCACCCAGCCAGACCACCGGCAGCGTGAGCCAGAAGAAGGCGGTCGACAAGACGGCCGCTGCCGCGAAGGCGGACGACGACAAGCAGCCGCTCAGCTTCGATTCCGCGCTGGCATCGATGCCGGCTGCCGACAGCAAGGACGCGAAGAAGTCGTCGCTGGCGGACGCCGAGCCGATCGACGGCAAGGATGTGTCCGATTTCCGCCAGACCGGCCGCGCATCGTGGTACGGGCGGGATTTCCACGGCCGCCGCACCGCGAACGGCGAGCGCTTCAACATGAACGCGTTCACCGCCGCGCACCGCACGCTGCCGCTGTCGTCGTACATCAAGGTGACGAACGCATCGACCGGCAAGTGGGTCGTCGTGAAGGTCAACGATCGCGGGCCGTTCAAGCGCGGCCGCGTGCTCGACCTGTCGTATGCGGCGGCCAAGGTGATCGGCCTCGTGCACGCCGGCACGGGCCGCGTGAAGATCGAAGGGTTGTCGCCGCAGGAAGCGCGCGAGGCGCGCGACGAAATGTTCGCGTCGATCTCGGCGAAGTAACGCGGCGGATCGTCCGCTCATGCACAAAGGGCTGCCTTCCGGCAGCCCTTTGTCGTTTCCGCGCGCCGGCGGCGCGCGTCAGCCTTCCTTCAGCGCGAGCGCACGTGCATACAGCGTGTTGCGCGACGCGCCCGTCAGCGCGGCCGCGAGCTTGGCCGCGCTCTTCACCGGCACTTCCTCCAGCAGCAGCCTGAGCAGCGCGTCGTGTGCGGTGTCGTCGGCTTCGCCGCTTGCCGCCGGCGCGCCTTCGACGACCAGCACGAACTCGCCGCGCTGCCGGTTCGGATCGCCGGCGAGCCAGCTCTGTCCTTCGGCCAGGGTGCCCTGGAACAACTGCTCGTGTAGCTTGGTGAGTTCGCGCGCGATCAGCAGCCGGCGCGCGGGGCCGAACGCGTCGGCGAGTGCGGCGACGGTTTCGGTGATCCGGTGCGGCGCTTCGTAGAACACCAGCGCGTACGGGTGCGACGCCAGCGCCTGCAGCGCGGTCGCGCGCTGCTTCGCCTTCGGCGGCAGGAAGCCCGCGAACGTGAACGCGCCTGCCCAGTCGCCGGCCACGCTCAGCGCGGTCACGGCCGCGCTCGGGCCGGGCAGCGGAACCACCGTGAAGCCGGCGGCACGCACGGCGTCGACGAGCCGCGCGCCGGGGTCCGAGATGCCGGGCGTGCCGGCGTCCGACACGTAGGCCACGCGTTCGCCTCCGCGCAGCAGTTCGATCACGCGCTGCGCGGCTTCGCGTTCGTTGTGCTCGTGCACGGCGACGAGCGGTTTCGAGATCCCGTAGCGGGCGAGCAGCTGGCCTGTGTTGCGGGTGTCTTCGGCCGCGATGCGGTCGGCGAGGCCGAGCACGTGCAGCGCGCGCAGCGTGATGTCGGCCGTATTGCCGATCGGCGTGGCGACCACGTAGAGCGCGGCGTCCGGGTAGTGCTGCGTATGCGCGAGTTCGAGGAGGGCAGTCATGGCAGGCAATGCACGCAATCGCGGCGCGAACGGAACAAGGACGGCATTGTGCCACGCGGCGCCGGCCCGGCCGGATGGCGCGCGCGGCCGGCCGCGTTCGGGCGACAACTTTTCGGGCGCGGCGCGATCCAAACCGGTCGGCGCGGCGTTCGAGCAGCGCGCGCGGCAGTTTCTCGAGCGCCGTGGCCTCGGGTTCGTCGCCGCGAACGTGACGATGCGCGGCGGCGAGCTCGATCTCGTGATGCGCGAGCCCGACGGCATGCTCGTCTTCGTCGAGGTGCGCGCACGGCGCAGCACCCGGCATGGCGGCGCGGCCGCGAGCGTCGGCTGGCGCAAGCGGCGCCGTCTGGTCGCGGCCGCGTTGCAGTTCTGGGCGCGACACGGCGGCGGCGCCGCGTGCCGTTTCGACGTCGTCGCGTTCGAGGCCGGGCGGCTTGCGTGGCTGCGTGACGCATTTCGTACCGACGATGCGTAGCCGCGAGCTGTGACGAGATGTAAAGAGTTCTTGCCGGACCCCCGGAGAGGGCGCCGGAGTACGGTAAACTCGCCGCACCCACGATGTCGCGCGAGTTGTGCCGCGCGCCCAGTTCACCAGGAATCGATGTCAGTCGAACGTATTCAGCAACAATTCCGCGACAGCGCCGCGCTTCATGCCGAAGCGGCCGACGCGCTGTCGCTGCCGATCGCAGCCGCGGTCGATGCGATGTTCGCCGCACTGGCGAACGGCAACAAGATCATCGCTTGCGGTGACGGCCCATCGGCCGCCGCCGCGCAGTATCTCGCCGCGTCGCTGGTCGGCGGTTTCGAGCGCGAGCGTCCGGGCCTGCCCGCGATCGCGCTGGCCACCGACGCGTCGCAGGCCGGCCTCGCGGGCGCGGCCGTCGAGCAGTTGTTCGCGCAGCAGGTGCGCGTGCTGGGCCAGACGGGCGACATCCTGCTGGTGCTCGACGCGGGCGGCGCGTCGCCGCGCGTGCTCGCGGCGATCGACGAGGCGCACGAGCGCGAGATGACCGTCGTCGCCTTGACGGGCGGCAGCGACCACACGGTCGCGGCCGCGCTGTCCGACACCGATATTCCGATCAGCGTGCCCGCCGTTCGCGCGGCGCGCATCCACGAAGTCCATCTGCTGACCATCCACTGCCTGTGCGACGGCATCGACGCGATGCTGCTGGGTGAGGATTGAACGAAGGAGAGCCGTCGATGAATCAAAGCCGCGTCAAACAGACGCTCGTCAGAACCACGCTGCTCGCCGCGCTGACGGCGGGCCTCGCCGTGTCGCTGCAGGGTTGTGTGCTCGGGGTCGTGGGCGCAGCGGCCGGCGGCGGCGCGCTGATCGCGACCGATCGCCGTACGCTCGGTGCGCAGACCGAGGATCGCGAGATCCAGGTCAAGTCGCTCACGCAGATCAACAACGGGCTGCCGGACCAGTCGCACGTGAACGTGACGGTGTTCAACCGTCGCGTGCTGCTGACGGGTGAAGTGCCGAACGATGCGTCGAAGCAGCGCGCCGAGGAAATCGTGCGCGGCATCAACAACGTGAACGGCATTGTCAACGAGCTGTCGGTCGAGCCGGCGTCGTCGCTGTCGTCGCGTGCGAACGATTCGTACCTCGAAGGGCGCGTGAAGTCGGAGCTGATCGCGACGAAGGGCATCTCGGCGAACTACTACAAGGTCGTCAGCGAACGCGGCAATCTTTATCTGATGGGCCTCGTGACGGTGGATGAAGGCAATCGCGGTGCGGAAGCCGCGAGCCAGGTGCCGGGCGTCGAGAAGGTCGTGAAGGTGTTCCAGTACGTGAAGCCGCAGGACGCGCAGGCGCTGCAGGACGCAGCGCCCGCGAGCGGCGCATCCGCCGCGCAGGCGGCTGCCGCACCGGCGGACAGCGCGACGGTCGGTGCGGTACCCGACGCGTCGGTGCAGTCCGCGCCGCTGCAGCCGCCCGCACCGATCTCGAATTCGTCGAACGTGCATCCGGGCAATCCGAAGGCGAAGGCGCAATGACGGGCATGTGGATGAAGCAGATGAAACGATGGACGGTGCAGGGCGCCGCTGTTGCGGCGCTCGTGGCCGGCACGCTGGGCGTCGCGCATGCGGACGTGGGCGACGGCCTGAAAGTTGCGCGCAGCAACGCGTGCATGGGCTGCCACGCGGTCGACCGCAAGCTCGTCGGCCCGTCGTTCAAGGATATCGCCGCGCGCTACAAGTCGGATCCGCAGGCCGTCGCGAAGCTGTCGAAGAAGGTGAAGGACGGCGGCTCGGGTGTCTGGGGCGCGATTCCGATGCCTGCGCATCCGCGCATGAGCGACGCCGACGTCCGTTCGGTGGTCGAATGGGTGCTGGCGGGGGCGCCGTCGAAGTGATGCGTGAGCTAGGGGGAACCCTATTGCCAGGCGTGGAAATGCGTGTGTATGATGGTCGACTGTTGGGGCGGTAGCTCAGCTGGGAGAGCGTCGCGTTCGCAATGCGAAGGTCGGGAGTTCGATCCTCCTCCGCTCCACCAACGGGATTCGAAGGGCTCGATCGCTAGGTCGAGCCCTTTTTGTTTTTGCGGGGTCCGGTGACGACAGGCAGCGCCAGCACGCTGCGCTCGGCACGGCACGGCGCGATGATCGACAGTGACTACGTCACCAGCCCCTGCACAAACCTGAACGTCGGCACCGACAGCGCGGCGAGCCCCACCGTGATGGCCGCGAGAACCGCCGTTCTCCTCCGCAGCAGCGCGCAGACGACGATCGACAGCGCGCAAAACGCGCCGGTCAGCAGGATCAGCCACCAGAGCGTCGCATAACCCGCACCGCCTTCGAAAATTCGATACGTTCCGCGTGATCCGGGTCGCGACATAGCCAGCGACGGTCATGCTCGCGGGCAGACAGAGCGCCGAATACAGCACGAAGACGATGATTTGCCGCGGTGTCGGATCGGATGACGTCATGGAGAGCGTTCTTTGCGGGTGGACGACGGCGCCCGACCGTCCGCCGCGCGGACCGATCCGGGTAGCCGGCAGGATGCGGCCGTTTTCCGCGTTTGACAACCGCCGCCCATCAGCCCGCCTCCCGTCACCCCGCCCTAAACCCTCCCGAAACTCGGCCGCTTCGGATCGTACGTCCACTCCGGCACCAGATAGCGCATCGCGACCGCGTCATCGCGCGCCGTGCCACCCACCTCTTTGTACAGCGCATGCGCGGCCTCGACCTGCGCCATGTCCAGCTCGATCCCGAGCCCCGGCCGTTCCGGCACGGCCACCTTGCCGCCGACGATCCTGAGCGGCTCGCGCGTAAGCCGCGCATCGCCTTCCTGCCAGATCCAGTGCGTATCGATCGCGGTGATCGTGCCGGGGGCGGCCGCCGCCGCATGCGTGAACATCGCGAGCGACACGTCGAAGTGGTTGTTCGAGTGCGAGCCCCACGTGAGCCCCCAGTCGCGGCACAGCTGCGCGAGCCGCACCGAGCCCTGCATCGTCCAGAAATGCGGGTCGGCGAGCGGGATGTCGACCGCCTGCAGCCGCACCGCATGATCCATCTGCCGCCAGTCGGTCGCGATCATGTTGGTCGCGGTCGGGATCCCCGTCGCGCGGCGGAATTCGGCCATCGTCTCGCGGCCCGAATAGCCGCCTTCCGGCCCGCACGGATCTTCCGCATACGCGAGCAGGTGGCCTTGCCCGCGGCACAGCGCGACGGCTTCGTCGAGCGACCACGCGCCGTTCGGGTCGAGCGTCGCGCGCGCGTCGGGAAAGCGCGCCTTGATCGCCGCGATCGCTTCCATCTCGTCGGCGCCGGCCATCACGCCGCCCTTCAGCTTGAAATCGGCGAAACCGTAGCGCTCGACCGCGGCTTCGGCCTGCTGCGCGATCGCGGCCGGCGTCATCGCCGCTTCGTTGCGCAGCCGGAACCAGGCGTCCGACGCAGAGGCTTCGTCGCGATACGGCAGATCGGTGCGGCGCCGGTCGCCGATATAGAACAAATACGCGAGCATCGGCACCGCGTCGCGCTGCTGGCCTTCGCCGAGCAGCGCCGCGACCGGCACGTCGAGGTGCTGGCCGAGCAGGTCGAGCAGCGCGGCCTCGATCGCGGTGATCACGTTGTCGAGCCGCAGGTTGATCTCGTGCGGCTGGCGCAGCACGGCCGCCTCGCCGGCCGACGTCACTTCGTGGCGGATCGTGCGCCCGGCGCCCGCGCCGGACAGCGCCGCGCGCACCGCGTTGAGCGTTGCCTGATAGCGTCCGATCGACTGCCCGACCACGAGATCCGTCATGCGCTCGAGCGCGTGGCGGATGCCTTCGCCGCCCGGCACTTCGCCGACGCCCGTATGCCCGCTGCTGTCGTCGAGGATCACGAGGTTGCGCGTGAAGTACGGCGCGTGCGCGCCGCACAGGTTGAGCAGCATGCTGTCGCGGCCGGCGACGGGAATCACCTGCATGCGCGTGACGCGCGGGGTGCCGGCACGGCTGGGTTCGGACATCGGTTCGCTCCTGGTTCCGGTGGCGTGCGGGCCGCCGGACGCGCCGGCGCGGCCCGCGCCGTTCATTGAAGCTCGACGCGGCGGATCTCGCCGACGACGAACAGGTAGCAGATCACGGCGACGAGCGCATGCGCGACGACATAGACGAGCGCACCGTTGAACGAGCCGCTGCGGTCGACGATATAGCCGATCGCGATCGGCGTCGTGATGCTGGAAAGATTGCCGCACGTGTTGAGCAGCGCGCCGCTCAGGCCTGCGATCTGGCGCGGCGCGGTGTCGGCGTTGACGGCCCAGCCGAGCGCGCCGAGCCCCTTGCCGAAGAACGACAGCGCCATGAACACCACGACGAGCACGTGCGAATCGGTGTAATTGCAGACGATCATCGACATCGACAGCAGCATGCCGATCACGATCGGCACCTTGCGCGCGACCGACAGCGACCGCCCCTGCTTGAGCAGCGCATCGGACACGACGCCGCCGAGAATTCCGCCGAGGAACCCGCATACGGCGGGGATCGACGCGACGAGTCCCGCGTTGAGGATCGACATCCCGCGCGCCTGCACGAGATAGACGGGGAACCACGTGATGAAGAAGTAGGTGAGCGCGTTGATGCAGTACTGCGCGACGTACACGCCGACCAGCATCCGGTTTCTCAGCAGCGCCTTCACGTGGCGCATCGACGGGCCGCCGTCGCGCGCGCCCGTCGCCTGGTCGATGTTGACGAGCGCACCGCCTTCGGCGAGGTAGTCGAGTTCCGCGCGGTTGATGTTCGGGTGGTCCTTCGGGTCGTACATCGTGCGGTTCCACACCAGCACGAACGCGAAGCCGAGCACGCCCATCACCGCGAACACCGACTGCCAGCCGAACGCGTGCACGAGCCAGCCCATCAGCGGCGCGAACACGACGGTCGCCGCGTACTGCGCGGCGTTGAAGATCGCCGACGCGGTGCCGCGCTCGGGCGCCGGGAACCACGTGGACACGATCCGGCTGTTGGCGGGGAACGACGGCGCCTCGGCCGCGCCGACCAGGAAACGCAGCCCGAACAGCAGCGCGAACGCGGCCGCGCCGCCGAAGAAGCCGATCCCGCCTTGCAGCAGCGTGAACAGCGACCAGAAGAAGATGCTGAATGCGTAGACGATGCGCGAGCCGTAGCGGTCGAGCAGCCAGCCGCCCGGCAATTGCGCGATCACGTACGACCAGCCGAATGCGGAAAAGATGAAGCCCATCTGCACGTGGCTCAAGTGCATCGAGCGGGCGAGCGCCGGGCCCGCGATCGCGATGGCGGCGCGATCCGCGTAGTTGATCGTCGTGATCGCGAACAGGACGGCCAGCACCAGCCAGCGTACGCGGGTGCGCCGGGCCGTTGCCGACGCGGACGCCGGCAGCGCGTGAAGCGGATTCATGACTTGTCTCCTCCGAAGGGCGGAAGGTGCCGTCGTGCGGCAGGCGCGTCGGGTGCGCGCGTTGTATGTGTAGATGCCGCCGGCGGGAGGCCGGGCACCGGACGCCGATTCAGACAGAGCGTCCCGGCCCATTCTGTCATGTCGAAATTTGCGCTTTCATGCCAATTGCTGACTTGATCGATTCAGTATTTGAATCGATCGAACGGGTGCATGGTCACGCGCGCGTCGTCCGTGTCGCTGCCGGGGGTGGCGCGCCACGTGCTGCGCGAGAAACGCGACGGCGGCGCGTCCGCGTGCCGCCGCACTGCGCACGCGGCTCGCCGACGATGCCGGCGTGCAGTTCGCGCACACGATCGAGGAGAAGCTGCCGCTGCGGGCATTCTGCGCGTTCGAAGGGCATATATCGCTCGACGACGTGCCGGCGAGCGGGCGCGGCATCGTGGCGCCGGCGCGGGCGCTCTGCTGGGCCACGCCGGTCGCCCGACAGAGTGGAGTCCATTCGCAATATTATTACCCGGATAATATTGACATCCAATTAATACCCGGATAAAAATAGCGTCATTCCGATTCCAGCCTGCGGGCGACTCCCATGACGACTTCCACGCTCCTTCCTTCGTACACGGCCTTCGACGGTCACCGGCGGCTCGCATCGGGCCCGCTCGCGACGGTCGCGCTGGCGGTCCGGCAGGCGGCCGGCGACGCGATGCCCGGTTCGATTCTGGTCTTCGACGACGCGACGGGCCGCTCTATTGACCTCGACCTGCGCGGCACGGCGGACGACATTCGCGCGCGCTATGCGGTGCCGTCGGGCGATGTATCCGGCGGCGCCGGCGAGCCGGCAGGCGCGGGCGAACAGCGCGGCCGGGGCCGGCCGAAGCTCGGCGTCGTGTCGCGCGAGGTCACGCTGCTGCCGCGTCACTGGGAATGGCTCGGCGCGCAGCCGGGCGGCGCGTCGGTCGCGCTGCGCAAGCTCGTCGAGGACGCGCGGCGCACGCATGCGGCGGCCGACCTGCACCGCGACGCTCAGGCCCGCGCCTACCACTTCATGTCGGCGATGGCGGGCGACCTGCCCGGTTTCGAGGAAGCCGCGCGGGCGCTGTATGCGAACGATCCGGCGCGGCTGGCCGAACAGGTTGCCGGCTGGCCGGCCGACGTGCGCGACCATGCGCTCGCGCTGGCGCGCGTCGACCTGCCGCCGTCCGCCGAAGGCTGCTGACGGAGCGCCGACGCGATGACCGTATTCGACCTGAACCGCGGCGCGATCGCGCCGGTCGCCGACGAAGTCGACATCGTCGACCTGCGCGTGACGGGCGCCATTCCGCGCGAACTGGACGGCACGTTGCTGCGCAACGGCCCGAACCCGCCGGGCGGCCGCTTCGACGGCAACGACATGCTGTCGTGGTGGCCGGAGGCCGCGATGCTGCATGCGATCGCGTTCGACGACGGCCGCGCGGCCGGCTACCGGAACCGCTGGGCGCGCACGCAGCGCTGGGCCGCCGTGCATGCGCCCGGGCAAGTGCCGCATCTGCCCGACACCAATCCGAACGTGAACGTGTTGCAGCATGCGGGCGAATTGCTCGCGCTGGCCGAGGGCGGCGCGCCGCTCGCGATCACCGCCGCGCTCGATTCGTTCGGCATGCCGGCGCGGCACGCGGGCTTCGACGGCGGGATGACCGCGCATCCGAAAGTCGATCCGGTGACCGGCGAGCTGATCATGTTCCGCGCGGACTGGCGTGCGCCGTGGCTGCGCTACGGCGTCGTGGATGCGCAAGGCGTGCCGCGCGTCGATCTCGAGATCGAGCTGAACGCGCCGTCGATGATGCACGACTTCGCGATCACCGAAACCCGCAGCCTGCTGCTCGACCTGAACGTCGGTTACGACTTCTCGCTGCTGAAGCAGGGCCACCGGATGCCGCTGCGCTGGCACGACGGCCGGCCCGCGCGCATCGGCGTGATCGCGCGCCACGGCGGCGCCGTGCGCTGGTTCGACGTCGAGCCGTGCTTCATCCAGCACGTCGTGAACGCGTACGACTGCGATGCGTCGTGCATCGTGCTCGACGCGGTGCGCTATCCGTCCTTCCTGCGGCTCGACGCGCGCACGGGCCGCTTCGCCGACAACCCGGTCGGCGAGCTGTGGCGCTACGTGATCGATACGGCGAACGGGCTGATCGACGAAGGGCCGCTCGCCGACGGCGGCATCGAGTTGCCGCGCATCAACGAAAGCCGGACCGGGCGCCGCTACCGCCATCTGTATGCGGCCGAGCAGCCGAACCCCGCCGAAATGCGCGGCGTGATGCGTTTCGATCACGTGCGCGGCACGACGATGCACTACGCGGTGCCGCCCGGCGACCAGAACGGCGAGCCGGTGTTCGTGCCGCGTCCGGGGGGCGCCGACGAGGACGATGGCTGGCTGCTGGTGATGGTCTACCGCGCGGCGACGGATTCGAGCGACGTCGTGATCCTCGATGCGCGCGCGATCGACGCGGGGCCGGTCGCGACCGTGCATCTGCCGCGCCGCGTGCCGGCCGGGTTCCACGGCGCGTGGGTGCCCCGCGAGCGCTGAGCGGCGGCGGCGCGCGTCACTGCGCGCGCAGCGCGTCGACGATCTTCAGCCGCGCGGCGCGCATCGCCGGCAGGAATCCGCCGACGAGCCCCATCACGAGCGAGAACACGAGCGTCTTCACGACGATCGCGGGCGTCAGCAGGAAGCGGAACGATAGGTCCGAGAAGGTCTGGAAGTTGGTCGTCGAGAACGACGCGAACTGCATCAGCGACGCACACGCGAGCCCCATCACGCCGCCGACGAAGCCGAGCAGCAGCGCCTCCAGCAGGAACGCGGCGAGCACGTTGGTGCGCTTGAAGCCGAGCGCGCGCAGCGTGCCGATCTCGGCCACGCGGTTCGCGACCGACGCATACATCGTGATCATCGCGCCGATCATCGCGGCGATCGAGAAGATCGTCGACAGCGTGATGCCGAGGATGTTGATGAACGTCGACAGCGCCTTCGACTGGTCGCCGTAGAAGGTCTGTTCGCGCTTCGCCTCGTCGGTCAGCCGCGGGTCGACGTCGATGTCGGCCTTGAAGCGCGCGAAGCCGTCGGCGCTCGGGATGCGCAGCACCATCGACGAATAGCTGGTGCGCCGGAACGACTGCATCAACTGGTCGACGTCGCCCCAGATCTCCGAGTCGAAGCCGCTGCCGCCCGCATCGAAGATGCCGACGATGGTCCAGTCGCGCTGCGCGAAATGCAGGCTGTCGCCGAGCTGCGTGCCGCTGAAGCCTTTCGCGATCGCGCTGCCGACGACGATCTCCGACGAGCCGGGCGCGAACGGGCGGCCGGCGACGAGCTTCACGTGCGGCCGCAGCGCGAGGCCGGCCGGCGACACGCCGCGGATCACGACGTTCGACGGCTTGCCGGTCGACGTCTTGACGAGCGAGATCAGCACGACGGCTTCCTTCGACACGAGCGGCCGGCCGTCGGGGCCGAGCGCGACGGCCGGGTGCATCTCGAGCGCGTTGGCCTGCTGATGGTCGATCGAACTCTGGATCTCGGTCTCGGCGCCCTTGCGGATCACCACCGCGTTGTCCGGTTCGCCGGTCGACACGAGCGTTTTCGTGAGCCCCGCGTCGAGCATCTGCACCGTCGCGAACACGAAGATCACGAGCGCCATCCCGCCCGCGGTGAGCGCGGTGGTGAGGCGCCGGGTCCACAGGTTGCGCGCGATGTAGGTGAGCGGGATCGCCATGCGCGTCTTTAACCGATCGCCCGCAGGCCTTCGACGACGCGCACGCGCGCCGCCTGCCACGCCGGCACCAGTGCGGCCGCGAGGCCGACCGCGACCGAGCACGCGGCCTGCAGCACGACCGTCTCGGTCGACACCTTGAACACCGGGAAGATGCCGCCGGCCGCCTGCTTGAACAGGCTCGCGGCGGGCGGCGTCGCGAGGATGCCGAGCCCGCCGCCGGCCACCGCGATCACGACCGATTCGCCGAACACGATCAGCGCGAGGAACCCGGGGCCGAAGCCGAGCGCCTTCAGCGTCGCGTATTCGGCCGTGCGCTCGCGCGCGCTCATCGCCATCGCGTTGGCCATCACGGCCATGATGATCAGGATCACCACGTACGACACGAGGCGGATCGCCGCGATGATCTGGTTCGACATCGCGACGAAGCCGAGCTGGAACGCCTGTTCGGTCTCGGTCAGCGTTTCGGCGAGCGAGTTCTTGAACACCGCGTCGACGTTGCGCGCGATCGACGCGCCGTCATCGGGGTTCGCGACGCCGAGCACGAACACGCCGACCTGGTCGGCCTGTTTCGGCGTGCGCTTGCGCACCGTCTCGTTCAGGTAATCCCAGTGGAACACCAACTGGCGCGTGATCGTCGAATCGTCGCGGCCGTCGAGAATCCCGCGCACGACGAAATCCCACGTGCCCGGATAGATCGTGCCCTTCAGCGGGATCACGTCGCCGACCTTGAAGCCGAACTGCGTCGCGAGCTGGCGGCCCACGAGGCAGCCGCGGCGGTCGCGGGCGTAGTCGGCGCGCTGCTGCGCCGACAGGATGTATTCGGGATACAGGTCGAGATAGTTGTCCGACACCGCGAAGCTCGCGAAGAAATTCTTCGGGTCGCGATAGATGCCGCCGAACCAGTTCGAGCGGACCACGGCCGTCACGCCGTCGACGCCGCGGATGCGGTTCTCGTAGCTCACCGGCAGCGGAAACACCAGCGAGATCGCGTTGCGCGTGACGAGCCGGCCGCTGGACGCGGCCGCCGCGCCCGCGTACCACGCGTCGACCACCGTATGCAGCAGCCCGAACGCGAGCACGGCGATGGTCAGCCCCAACACGGTCAGGAGCGTGCGCAGCCGGTGCCGCAGCGCGTTGCGCGCGATCAGCTTCAGCACGTACATCGCGCGCGCTCCCGCTGCCGGTCAGCCGGCGTGCCCATCGATCAGCTCCCCTTTTTCCAGATGGACGAGCGCGCGCGCGGCGCCGGCCGCGTGCGCGTCGTGCGTCACCATGATGATCGTCTTGCCGAGTTCGGCGTTCATCCGCTGCAGCATCGCGAGCACGTCGGTCGCCGACGCGCGGTCGAGGTCGCCGGTCGGCTCGTCGGCGACGATCAGCACGGGATCGGTGATCAGCGCGCGCGCGATCGCGACGCGCTGCTGCTGGCCGCCCGACAGCTCGGACGGGTAATGGCTCGTGCGATCGCCGAGATTCACCATGTCGAGCACGAGCTCGACGCGCTCGCGCCGCTCGCGGCGCGGCAGGTGCGTGAGCATCAGCGGCAGCTCGACGTTCTCGAACGCGGTGAGCACGGGCATCAGGTTGTAGAACTGGAAGATGAAGCCGACGTTCGCGGCGCGCCATTCGGCCAGTTGCGCCTCGGCGAGTTGCGAAATGTCGAGGCCGCCGACGCGCAGCTCGCCGCTGTCGGGCCGGTCGATGCCGGCCACGAGGTTCAGCAGCGTGCTCTTGCCGGAGCCGGACGGCCCCATCAGCGCGACGAAGTCGCCTTCGCCGATGTCGAGCGTGATGTCGGTCAGCACGGGCACGATCTGGTTGCCGCGCCGGTACGACTTCGCGACGTGGCTGAGCTCGACGAGGGGCGGCGGGGCGTCGTTCACGCGCGCTACTTCTTCGCGACGGTCACTTTCGCGCCGTCCTTGAGCTTCGCGCCCGGCGCGAGCACGACCGTGTCGCCGGGTTTCACGCCACGGATCGCCACCAGCTCGCCGATCCGCATGCCGCGCGTCACGGCCACCGCATGCACGGCGTCGTCCTTCACGACGAACACGACCGGCCGGCCGTCGCGCTCGACCACGGCGCTCGCCTGCACGGCGGTCACGGGCTGCCGGTCCTGCGGCGACGCCGGCTTCGACAGGAACGCGATCTTCGCGCTCATGTCGGGCAGCACGCGCTCGTCGCGGTCGACGAAGCGCACCTTCACGAGCACGGTGGCCTTCGAGCGGTCGACGGTCGGCACGATCCGCGACACGCGGCCGGCGAAGCGCATGTCGGGCAGCGCGTCGAGCTGGATCTCGCACGGCTGCTCGGCGCGGATCTTCGCGATGTTCGATTCGGCGACGTCGGCCTCGACCTCGAGCGTCTCCATGTCGGCGATCGTCACGACCGCGCCCTTGCTGTCCGACGCGGACGAGAACGGCGTGATGTTGTCGCCGACGTTCGCGTGCTTGGCGAGCACGATGCCGTCGAACGGCGCGCGGATCACCGTCTGGTCGACGGCGACCTGCGCGGCTTGCGCGTTCGCTTCGGCGGACGTGATCGCTGCCTGGTCGCTGGCGAGCGTCGCGCGCGCCTTGTTCACGCGGGCCGTGTCGGTGTCGAGCTGCGCGGCCGGCACGGCGCCGCGCGGCGCGAGCGCGGCGGTGCGGTGCAACGCGATCTCCGCATCCTTGAGTTCCGCCTGCGCGACGCCGAGGTTCGCGCGGGAGACCTGCACCTGCGCGCGCGCCTGGGCGAGCGACGCCCGCACGTCGCTGCTTTCGAGCCGCGCGATGATCTCGTCCTGCTTCACGCGCGTGCCCTCGAGCACGCCGAGCCATTCGACGCGCCCCTGAGCCTTCGACGCGACCGCGGCCTTGCGCTGCGGCACGACGTAGCCGGTCGCATTGAGCTGCGTGTCGTTCTGGTACGGGTAGGCGGACGTGACGGAGGTGGTGTCGACGGTCGGCCGACCGGTGAGGGCGAGGCCGGCGACGATCGCGATGACGATCAGCGCGGCGGCGACCGCGTAGCGGGCCCACCGGCGCCGGCGCGGCACCGGTGCGATCGGACGCCGGTCGATTTTCAGTTTATCCAGATTGTGATCGGGCAATTTGAGCGCCTCGAGACGGCGGCGGCCATGCGACCGGCGCGATCCGGTTTCCGGGGAAAGGGACGGATGGACGCCAGTATAAGCGTCGCCCCGGTGCCGCGCGAGCCGGTTTGCGGCGCCGCCTCGGCGGCCGGCTGGCCGGTCGCCGGCGCCGGGGAACGCACCCGCCCCCGGGGAAACCCGAGGACGCAAGCAACGTGTCAACTTGCCGCGAACGCGATGCGTTATGGAACCAGTGCGTCAGGTTTTGTCGCGACGGAACGGCGCAAGCCGGCCTCGCGGCCTGGGGCTCCGGTGCGAATGCCTCGCATCTTTGATTACCGGTACGTTTGATTTTTTCTCCGCTAAAGGAAGAACAATGAAGAAGACGCTCGCTTCGATCATCGCCGCAGCATTCGCTCTCGCATCGGTTTCGGCATTCGCCCAGGAGGCGGCGTCGGCGCCGGCAGGCGCGATGGCTCCCGCTTCCGCGCCGATGAAGAAGGATCACAGCAAGCCGAAGCACCAGCTGAAGCACCACGGTTCGAAGAAGGGCCAGGCGAAGGCTTCGGCCGCTTCGGCCGCCGGCACGAACGACGCAGGCACGCAGAACTAAGCGGTTCGCCGCCACGGCGGGCGTTGCCGGTCATCGGTCGGCCAACCCCGCATGCTCCGGCATGCGGGGTTTTGTTTTTTCAGGCGTCGGATTTGCCCGGTTCGTCGAGCCGGGCGGGCGGCGGCATGCGCATCGCGTCCACCACCGCGCGCATGCGCCGCCAGTGCGAGCCTTCCCAGAACACGCGCCGGCACACGTCGCATGCGGCGAAGCGCCGGTGCCGCTGCCGGACGCCGGCCGGCACGCGCGGCGCGGCGGCTGCCGCATCGAGCGGATGCAGCGGCGCGTTGCAGCGCAGGCACAGCCGGAACGGCCGCATGTGCGGCGCGAGATCGAGCCGCTCGAACAGTTCGCGCAACTGGTCGGCCGGCTGCAGCGCATGGAGATAGCAGCCGCGCACCACCGCGCGCCGCTTGAGCAGCTCGCGGTCGCGCGTCAGCACGATCCGGTTCTCCCGTTCGGCAAGCGCCGCGAGTTCGTCGTCGCGGTAGTGGTTGTCGTAGCAGGTGTCGAAGCCGGCGAGGCGCAGCAGTTGCGCGAGGCCGCCGAGATGCGCGTCGGCGACGAAGCGCCATGACGCCGGTTGCAGCGCGGGTGCGCCGTCGGCCGCCGGCCGTGCGCGCTCGGGAAAAACGTCGACGCGGTCGCCGTCGTCGAGCGGCCGGTCGAGCGCGGCCGGCGCGTTGTTCACGCACAGCCGGCCGATTTCGGTATGCGGGACGCCGAGCGCCTCGATCGCATGCTTGACCGTCGCATCGCGGGCGCACGCGTGCGCGAACGCCCGGTCGCGCTGCGGGCGCGCGAGAAAGGCGTTCAGTTCGCCGTGAAAGCGGAAGGTCGCGGTCGCCATCCGTGCAGTATCGCACCGCGCCCGGCCGGCGGCAGGCGCTGCAGAGCGCCGGCATCTGTGTTTAACTCGCGGCTTCACGGAGCGAAGGAGCGGGCAATGGATCTCGGGTTTATCGGGCTGGGCGAAATGGGGCAGGCGATCGCGACGAACCTGCTGAAGGCGGGCCACACGGTGCGGGTCTGGAACCGGTCGCGAGAGCGGGCCGAGCCGCTGGCGGCATTCGGCGCGCGGGTCGTCGACACGCCGGCCGACGCGTTTCGCGGCGACGCCGTGTTCTCGATGCTCGGCGACGATGCGGCCGCGCGCGCGGTATTCGACGACGCGCTGCTGGCCCAGGCGCCGCGCGGGCTGATCCACGTGAACATGGCGACGGTATCGGTCGCGCTCGCCGAATCGCTCGCGCACGCGCATGCGTCGCGCGGCATCGACTATGTCGCCGCGCCGGTGATGGGGCGCCCCGACGTCGCGGCCGCTGCGCGCCTGACGATCATGGCGGGCGGCCCGGCCGAGGCGATCGACCGCGTGCAGCCGCTGTTCGACGCGATCGGCCAGAAGACCTGGCGCTTCGGCTCGCTGCCGCAGCACGCGAACGTCGCGAAGATCGCCGCGAATTTCACGCTCGCGTCGGCGATCGAGACGCTCGGCGAGGCGTCCGCGCTGCTGGGCGCACATGGCGTCGCGATGCGCGATTTCCTCGACGTGATCACCAGCAGCGTGTTTCCGGGGCCCGTCTACGAAGGCTACGGCGCGATGATCGCGGAGCGGCGCTACGAGCCCGCGCGTTTCAAGGCGCGGCTCGGGCTGAAGGACGTCCGGCTCGCGCTGGAGGCCGGCGACGCGACGTCGGTGCCGCTGCCGGTGGCGAGCGTCGTGCGCGACAGCCTGCTCGACGCGCTCGCGCACGGCGGCGGCGACCAGGATTTCGCGGTGCTCGGCGAGGCCGCGCTGCGCCGTGCCGGCCGCTGACACGCGACAGAAGCACCGTGCGCACGGCATAATCGGCAGTCCGTTTTCCCTACATTTATTTCAGGCAGAGGCAGTCATGAACTTGCATACGTGGTGGCTTTTCGTGGCGACGGTGTTCGTCGTGTCGGCGATTCCGGGCCCGAACATGCTGCTCGTGATGACGCACGGCGCGCGACACGGGCTGCGGCGCTCGTCCGCGACGATGGCCGGCTGCCTGAGCGCGCTGGTGCTGATGCTCGCGGTATCCGCGGCGGGGCTCGGCGCGGTGCTCGAGGCATGGCCGGCGATGTTCAATGCGTTGCGCTTCGCGGGCGCGGCCTACCTGATCTATCTCGGCGTGAAGGCGTGGCGCGCACGCGTGGACGACACGTCGGCGGCCGACGTCGAGGCCGTGTCGCAAGCGGCGTCGGCATCGCGCGTGGCGCTGTTCCGCAATGGCTTCCTGGTCGCGGGCAGCAACCCGAAGGCGATCCTGTTCGCGGCCGCGCTGCTGCCGCAGTTCATCAACGCGGCCGAGCCTACGCTGCCGCAGTTCGGCATCCTCGTCGTCACGTTCGCGGTGATCGAGGTGAGCTGGTATCTCGTCTACGCGGCATTCGGCACGCGCATCGGCGCCACGCTGAAGAGCCAGAGCGTCGCGAAGGTGTTCAACCGGCTGACCGGCGGGCTGTTCGTCGGCTTCGGCGCGATGATGGCGCTGGTTCGTCACTGATTCCCGGCCGACACCGGCGTACCGAACGCCCCGTCCCTCGCAAGAGGGCGGGGCGTTCGGCTTTTGGGCGCCGCGCCCCATCGCTTATGCCCGCTCACGCCCTCGGGCGATCCAGCGCCGCCGCGCCAGCTCCGCGTCCAGCCGCCAGCCCGAACACGGCCGCCGCGCCGGCGAACGCGAACCCGACACCGCACACCGCGCTCCATCCGCCCCACGCCCATGCGCTGCCCGCGAGCACCGCGCCGAGCGCGCCGCCGACGAAGAACAGTCCGACGAACAGCCCGTTCAGGCGTCCGCGCGCGGCCGGGTTCAGCAGATTGATCTCGCGGCGGCCGATCGTCTGGTCGACGATGACGCCCGCATCGAGCAGCGCCGCGCCGCCGGCCAGCAGCGCGAGCGCGATGCCGCGATGCGCATGCGCGTCGAAGCCGAACCAGCCGGCGCCGGCGGTCCCGAGCACGGCGAGCGCCGCGAGCATCGTGCCGTGCGCGAGCCGCTGCGCGGCCGGGCCGTGGCCGCGGTCGCCCGCGCGGCCGGCGAGCGGCGTGACGATCGCGCCGCTGGCGCCGGCGAACGCGAACAGCGCGATCCCGTGCAGGTCGAGCGCGAACGGCGGTTGCGCGAGCCGCAGCCCGACGGCGGTCCAGAACGCGCTGAACGCGGCCATCGCGAGCGCGGCCGACAGCGCATGCCGGCGCAGCACCGGTTCGTCGGCGAGCAGGCGTCCCATCGACGCGAGCAACGCGCGGTAGCCGGCCGTGATCGACGGCGTACGCGCCGGCAGGCGCAGCGCGAGCACGATGGCGATCGCCGCGTTCGCGAGCGCGGCCAGCAAATAGAACGTGCGCCAGCCGGCCGACCCCGCGATCAGGCTCGCGAGCGGCCGCGACAGCAGGATCCCGAGCATCAGCCCGCTCATCACGTTGCCGACCGCGCGGCCGCGTTGCGCTTCGGGCGCCATCGACGCGGCCATCGGCACGAGCATCTGGATCACGCTCGACGCGGCGCCGGCCGCGAGCGTCGCGAGCAGGAACACGGTGCCCGAGCGCGTGAAGGCGGGCAGCGCGAGCGCGGCCGCGCAGACGGCGAGCGTCGCGACGATCAGGCGGCGGTTCTCGAGCAGGTCGACCAGCGGCACGAGCAACGCGAGCCCGGCCGCGTAGCCGAGCTGCGGCAGCATCGCGACGAGGCCGGTGAGACCGGGCGGCAGATGCAGATCCGTGCTGATCGGGCCGGTCAACGGTTGCGCGGCGAACAGGTCCATCACGATCACGCCGACCGTCGCGGCGAAGAACAGCGTCATGCCCGTGCTCAACGCGGGGGGCGCCGCGACGGACGGGGAAACGGGGGCGGAGCAACGATTGGCAGGGCAGTTCATCGGAAGCCTGGCGTGGAGGTCGAAGGAATTCCCATCGTAGGTGTCCGATGTTTATGCGACAATTGAAATATGTCTAATATGATTATGCGAGTTTGTTTTGAATACGCGTGATCTCCAGGCGTTCGTCGCGGTCGTCGACAGCGGGTCGATGGTCGCCGCGGCCGCGAAGCTCCACCTGACGCAGCCGGGCCTGACGCGGCGCGTGCAGAACCTCGAAACGCTGCTCGGCGTGCCGCTCCTCGAACGGCAGAGCAAGCCGCTGAAGCCGACCGCGGCCGGGCGCGACGTCTACGCGCTCGCGCGCAACGTCCTCGGCGCAGTCGACGAACTGATGGCGGCGGGCGCGCCGGACAGCGAGCCGTCGGGCGAGCTGCGCATCGGCGTGCCGCCGTTTCTGTCCGAGCTCGCGCTGGAGCGGCCGATCGACCGGCTGCGCGACGCGTTCCCGCGCCTCACGCTGCGCGTGACGGCCGGCTGGTCGCCGGCGCTGATGCAGGGCATGGAGCGCGGCGCGCTCGACGTCGCAGCCGTGATGGTGCCGGCGAGCGCCGTGCTACCGGACACGTTGACGGCGACGCTGCTCGCCACGCAGCCGACGGTGCTCGTCGCCGCGCGCGATTTCCCGCTGCCGGACGGTCCGCTGTCGCTCGACACGCTGTCGGGTTTTCCGTGGGTGCTGAGCCAGGACGGCTGCGGGATGCGTTCGGCGCTGAGCCGAGCGCTCGGCGCGGCCGGGCTGCCGTTCGACGTCGCGGTCGAGGCATTCGGCTCGGAGCTGCAGTTGTCGCTCGTCGCGCGCGGCGCCGGCATCGGGATCGCGCCGCCGAACGCGCTGGCGCGCAGCGCGCATCGCGATGCGCTGAGGATCGTGGAAACGGTGGGGCTGGAAACGCGGATCAACGTATGGATCGTGCACGGCACGCTGCCGGGCCGGCTGGTGCGGCCGGTCGCGCTGCTGCGCGACGCGCTGGGCGAGGTGCTCGAACGGGAGAATGGAAAGGGGTCAGGTGCCGTAACAACGAACTAGAGGCCGCATTCGAGGGAAAGTCCTTATTTTCTCTACGGAAATGTTGCATTGCGGAAACCGATTCGCTATAGTTGCACCTGTCTCCTCCATGTCTCCTCTGATATGGATTCAGCCCGCCACTTAGGCGGGCTTTTTTTTGCCTGCGATTTTGTCGCGGCGCTCCATTTGCCGGCGGTCGCCGCGCTCAGAACTTGTACGTCATCCCGACGTAGCTGATGATCGGATCCGCCTTCAGGTCCGATTTCGACTCGGCGAGCACCGAGCCGTCGGCCGCCTTGATCGTCACCGTCGACGTCGTCTTCAGCGGGATGTAGGTCACCGACGCGACCAGCCCGAAGTGTTCCGTCAGGTTGTACTGCAGGCCCGCGTTGAACACCGGCTGCCAGGACGACGACGCCTTCGCTTCCACCGAGGTCGTCCCCGGCTTGCCCGCGCCCGCCGCGAGGATCGCACCGAGGTTGTCCTGCGTCTGCTTGATGAAGTTCGTGTTGAGCTGCAGGTCGCTGAACCAGTTGTACGACACGCCGAGGCCGAGGAACGGCCGGAACTTCGCGGTGGCCTGCCCGAAGTAGTACTGCAGGATCACCGCCGGGCTCCACTGCCGCACGCTCTTCACGATCGGGTTGACCGATCCCAGCCCGATGTTCTGCGTGCCGAGCGCGCCGGCAGGGCCGGGCGGCTTGATCGTGCCCTGGCCCGATACCTTGAACACCGGCGGCACGCCCGCCACCGACGTGACCGCGATGTGATCGGTCAGGAAGTGGCTGACCGTCAGGCCGACGGTGTCGGCGCCGTTCGTACGCAGCCCGGTGCCCGGCGACGTGAACGACGGCGGCAGCCGCAGCGGCGTGTTGATCGGCGTTGGCGCGACGTTGGTCGTCATCGGCGTGCTGCTCTGCTGCGGCATGATGTGGAACCAGCCCAGCGTGACGACGTTGCTGCCGGCGCTCTGCGCGTGCGCCGCGAGCGGCGCCGCGGCGGCGGCGACGCCGGCCGCCGCGCAGAGAAGGGTTTTCTTCATCACGGCTTCTCCCTCCGCTTACTGGACGAATGCGCCGATCGTGAAATACGGCGTCGATCCGGCGTTGTCGAGGAAACCGAACACGCCACCCGTGAAGATGAACTTGCCGGTCGGCGACGTGCTGCCCGAACCCGTGTGGATCGTCGTGACCGTGCCCGGCACCTTCTGCGTGTAGTCGAGGTCGAGCGCGGTCGCGAGCGACGCCTGCGACGGCTGGAACGGGTCCAGCAGCGTGGCCTGCTTGTCGATCAGCGCGGTGGTCCGGTAATCGAACTGGCTGTCGACGCCGATGTACTCCCCGTTCTGCGAGCCGGCCGCCACGGCCGTCTGCGGCGCGAGGATCGAGATGCTCGATTCGTCGTCGGCGGTCAGGCCCGGCACGCCGTTGCTGTCGGGCGTCGGGTTCGGGTTCGCGACCCCCGTGCGCACGAGGATCGGCACGAGCTGGTTGCGCAGCTTGCCGACGATCATGAAGCCCTTGCCCTGCGGCGTGGCCGACAGCGTCGGCTTCAGCTGGCTCGCGTAGTTGTTCGACTGGAACGCGCCGCTGCCGTCGGCCGACGGCACGAAGTTCGTGCCCTGCTGCGTGCACGCGCCGCCGGCGAACTGGCCGGTCGTGTCGCACTTGGTCCACGTGCCGTCCGCGTTGATCGTCACCTTCGCGTCGATCGATGCCGGCGCGAATTTCTGCGACGGCACTTCGCCGAAGCCGACATGGCTGTACGTGCCCGCGACCTTCGTGATGTCGGTCTCGATCGACGAGAAGCCGATGAACGGGTAGTACGGGAATTTCGTGTCGGGCACCGCGGCCTGGCCGAGCACGCCGTCGAACTGGATCTCCTTGCCGGGAATCGTGCCGCCCGCAACGCCGAAGCCGACGAAGATGCGCGCCGGACGCGACGCGTCGAGGCTCGCGCCGTTCAGGCGGAACGCGCACTGGTTCAGCTTGTTGGTCGGCAGCAGCGTTTCCTGCGTGAGCGTGCCGCTGTCGACGGTGCCCGCACGGGTCGGCGTGACCGTGCCGGTCTTTTGCGGCACCGCCGATTCGACATAGGTGACCTGCCAGGTCATCTTGGTCGTGTCGAGCTGGACCTTCGCGAGTTCGCCGCTGCCCGCGCCGCCCGTGAACACGGTGGTGTAGTCGAGCGACGCAGGGCAGAGCCGGTCCTCGACGAGCGGGGGCGGATTGTCGCTGCCGCCGCCGCATGCGGAAAGAAGGGGGGCGGCAAGGGCCGCCGCCAGAATGAGGTTGCGCTTCATGTTGCTCCTCCAGATTTGTCTTGTGCGGCGGCCAGCTCCCTGTCGGCCGCTTCTGTTGTGTGCTCGTCCTGCTTGCGCCGAGCCGAGCGCCTTCGTGCCTTCCCTGCGTCACGCGGCGGCGGGCCGGCCGCCGCGTCCTCGATCGCTACTTGCTGATCTGCGCGCCCACGCCAAAGTACGGGGTCGACGACGTCGTCGAATTCGCCGACGTCGCCGTGACGCCGCCGTTCACCGTGCCCTGCACGAGCGCCGCATACAGCCCGCCCGTCGCGATTACCACACCCGACGCGGACGGGTAGCTCGCGCCGCTCGGCGGGGCGGTCTTCGCGTTCAGGAGGCCCGGCGTCGTCTGGCCGTAGTCGAGCGTGAAGCCGTCTTCCTCGGCCTGCGTGGACGGATTGATGAACGACGCGTTGCCGCCGCGGATCAGCGCGGCCGTGTACTTGAAGTTCGAGTCCGCGCCCGCATAGCCGCCGTCGATCGCGCCCGACGTGATCGCCGTCGCCGCGCCGAGCACCGCGATGCCCGATTCGTCGTCGACCTGCGCGTCGGTGTGCAGCGGCGGCGTGCCGAGGTTCACGTTGCCCGTGCGCACGATCACCGGCACCGTCGCGCCGTTGAGCTGGCCGATCACCATGTGCGCGGTCGCCGACTTGCCGGTCGCGCCGACGATCGGCAGCTGCGTCTGCGGCAGCGTCTGCGGTGCCTTGGCGCTGTCGAAGTAGCCGCCCTTCGCGCTCGTCTTCCACGGATCGCCGGTCGTCTGGCAGCCGCCCGAACCGCTCGACGTGCACGCGCCGTTCGCGTCGAACGTCTCGCTCGAATTCGAGCCCTTCGTCGCGTAGTTGCCCGACGGCACGAGGTGGTAGAGCAGCGCGTTGTACGTGCCCGGCAGTTTCGAGAGGTCGGTCGTCGTGTTCGCGAAGCCGAGGAACGGATAGAAGTCGAAGTGACGGTTCGGCACCTGGCCGACGTTCTGCACGATGCCCGGGATGATCGTCAGCCCGTCGTACTGGATCGTCGCGCCGGGAATGCCGCCGCCCGCCACGCCCATGCCGACCAGCAGCATCGGCGGGTTCGCCTGGTTGAAGTCGGCGGCCGTCGAATAGGTCGAGCCGTCCGGCGCGGGGCCGGTGCCCGGCGTGAGGACGAACGCGCAGCGCGTTTGCTCGGCGGTCGGCAGCGTGCCGGTCGGCGGGTGGATGACCTTGCCGGTGATGGTCGTGCCGACGCGGCTCGGCGTGACGGTGCCCGTCTTCAGCGGAATCGGCGATTCGAGCCACTTGAGCGTGTACGTCATCGCGACCGCGTCGATGTTGACGCTGATGATCTCGCCGCTACCTGCGCCGCCGAGATACGTGCTCTTCACGATATCCGCGTCGGCCGGGCAGAGTGCGCCGTTGATGGGCTGCGAAGGCGGCGGCCCTTGCGTGCCGCAGCTCGAGCCGGAACATTGGGGCGCATTGATCGGCGCGGGCGCGCCGCCGGAGTCCCCCCCACCACATGCAACCAGGAAAGGGGCAATGGCAAAGGCCGTTGCCACCCCCTTCGATAAGGCGTGCGACATGCCGCTGTCTCCAATCGTTTAATTGTGCGAGCTAATGTCGCTGCCTGGATTTTTGCTGTCAATTGATGAACCCGTCTAAAAAAGGCGATTGAAACGGGATCGGCGATTTGAATCCTTGCCCGATAAGGCAATTGGTAAGAATTTAAACGCGAGGCGGGCTGTCGAAAGCTGCGGCAGTGGGGGATCCGCGACGCCCGGCGCGTTCTCGCAGCGCCTTCTCGCGTATAACGGCAGCGTTTAAATCGACGGTATCCGGTTTATCCCTATTCGGGATTGACTGGATAAGGGAGGGGCGGGATTAATTCACTGGTAATCGCGCAATGGAAAGCTTGTAAATATTTGTAAATGCGCGATCCGGTGTTTTTGTATATTGCCTGATACGGGTAAATAAAAAGCCGGCCAGTGGCCGGCTTTGCATGGCATGCGATGCTGAATCAGCGTTTGAGGCCCGCGTCCTCGGCCGCGCCGATGTTGAGGTTCATGCACTGGATCGCGGCGCCCGACGCGCCCTTGCCGAGGTTGTCGAGGCGCGCGACCGTGATGAAGCGCTCCGCGTTGCCGAACACGAACAGGTCGACACGGTTCGTGTCGTTGTTCGCCTGCACGTCGAAGAAGCCGCTGTCGAGGTTCGCATCCGCGTCGAACGGTGCGACGCGCACGAACGCTTCGTCCGCGTAGTACTCGGCGAACACGCGCTGCACGTCCTGCGGCGTCGCGCGTTTCGCGAGCTGCTCGGGCGTGAAGTAGGTCGTCACCGCGAGGCCCTTCAGGAACGGGCCGACGATCGGCGTGAAGATCGGCGCGTTCGCGAGGCCGGTATGCGCGGCCATTTCCGGCAGGTGCTTGTGAGCAAGGCCCAGTGCGTACGGGCGCGGGCTCGCGAGCTTGCCGCCCGGCGCGGCGCTTTCGTACTCGGCGATCATCGACTTGCCGCCGCCGCTGTAGCCGGTGATCGAGTAGCTGTGCGCGGCGAACGTCGGCGCGACGATGCCCGCATCGACGAGCGGACGCATCGCGAGCACGAATGCCGATGCGTGGCAGCCCGGCACCGCGATGCGCTTCGACGTACGAATCTTCTCGCGCTGCGCGCGGGTCAGCTCGGGCAGGCCGTAGGCCCAGTCGGCGCTGGTGCGGAACGCGGTGCTCGCGTCGATCAGCGTGGTGTTCGGGTTCTCGACGAGCGATGCGGATTCGCGCGATGCGACATCCGGCAGGCACAGGAACGTGACGTCCGACGCGTTGATCAGGCGGCGGCGCTCGTCGACGTCCTTGCGCTTCGCTTCATCGATGCGCAGGATCTCGATGTCGCTGCGTGCCGACAGGTATTCGAAGATCTTGAGGCCGGTCGTGCCTTCCTGGCCGTCGACAAAAACTTTGGTGCTCATTTCGCTCTCACTGAATGAAACGGGAGCCGCGGCGCCCTGAAACCGCCATTTTAAGACGTCATCCGGCGGCACTGCACCGCGCGGGGCGAAAAAAGACGGCCGGCGGGCCGTCTTGTGTCCCTTTGACGCGCCCGGCGCCGCGTGGCCGCGAACGGCTGCACGCGAGGTCGGGCGCCCGGGTGTGCTCAGCGACCGCCGGCCACCCAGCGCGCCGTCGCGTCGGCGACGCGCCGGCCGAACGCTTTCGCGGTGTCGAGGTCGCCGGGCAGCGGGCCCTCGTCGGGTGTCGCGTCCGCCGGCGACTGCGCGAGCAGGCCCGTGAAGCCGCCGACGTAGTTGATGTCGTTGCGCGTGGCCGCCTTCGAGTTGGCCGGCATCATGCCCGTGCCGATCCACACCATCCCATGTTGCATCGCCAGCGTGACGAAATACTGAATCGTCGAGAACTTGTCGCCGTTCATCGTCGCCGAGTTCGTGAAGCCCGCGGCGATCTTGTCCTTCCATTTCTGCGTAAACCACGGTTTCGACGTGGCGTCGGCAAACTGCTTGAACTGCGCGGACGGGCCGCCCATGTAGGTCGGCGCGCCGAACACGATCGCGTCCGCCGCGTCGAGCGCGGCCCAGCCCGTGTCGTCGAGCTCGCCGACGGCGATGAGGCGTGTGGTGGCGCCGGCATCCTGCGCGCCCGCGTGCACGGCCTCGGCCAGCTTCTGCGTGTGACCGTAGCCGCTGTGATAGACGATGACGATGTTCGACATGAAGCGTTCTCCGGAAAGGAATGGGAACGGCGAACCGCAGGCTCGCCGCGTCACGCGCCGCACTCGGGCGGCGCGACGGATGGGCGGCGGGTGCCGCGACCGGTGCCGCCGAGTCTAGCAAGCCGAAATGACGGGAAAAAGCACGCGGGCCGCGCTCGGAGATTCGCGGGCGCGGGCAGGCAATCGCGAGCTGCAACGGGCGGCGGCGCGCGAGCGCTTACTGCCCGTAAGTGACCGTGAGTTGCGCGGTGCCGATCGCGAGCGTGCCGATCTCATGCTCGAACATCGGCGCCGGGCGGCCCTGCGAGATGCGCAAGTCGGTGCCCTTCAGCGCATAGACGGTGATCACGTAGCGATGCGGCTTGCCGGGCGGCGGGCACGGGCCGCCGTAGCCGTCGATCCCGAAATCGTTGCGCGCCTCGCTCGCGCCGATGCGGCGCAGGAAGCCGGATGCGCTCGCGTCGGCCGGCAGGCTCGTGACGGTCGCCGGGATGCCCGCGACGGCCCAGTGCCACCAGCCGTGCCCGGGCGCGTCGGGATCGAAGATCGTGACGGCGTAGCCGCGCGTGCCGGGCGGCGGGTTGTGCCACGCGAGTTGCGGCGAGCGGTTCGCGCCCTTGCAGTCGCCGCGGTCGAACACGTTCGCGGCCCGCACGCGGGCGCCGGGCGTCAGGTCGTCGCTCGTCACGGTGAACGGGCCTTCCGCATGGGCGGGCAGCGCCGCGAAAACGGCGGCGCACAGGAGAACGGGGAGGAGGAACGGAGACGGGCGACCCGATGGCGCAGGCGGAGTGATCCGGCGATCCACACGCATATGGCGCTTCTCCCGTCACGTGGGCCGGGCCGAGGCTCCCGGCATTGTTGGCATTGTGTGTTGCCCGCGCCGCCGACGGCGGCGATGAATCAAGTCTAGCATTAGGGTTCGATGAGCGACGCACATCGGCGAGCGCGATTGCGATCGGTCAGGGCGCCGGTCGATGGACGAAAAAAAAGCCGCCTGCGATGAAGCAGGCGGCTTTCTCGGCCAGCGCGCCGGCATGCGTGCCGGCGTGGCGTCATTCCTTCGGGGCCGTCGCGCCGCCGTGCGCGGCCGACCACTCGGCCGGTGCATGCAGGAATTTCTCGACTTCGTCGAGCGTCTTCGTCTCGAAGTAGCCCGAGGCCTTCGCGACGCGCAGCACGTCCCACCACGTGGCGAGCGCGTGCAGGTCGACGTCGATGTCCTTCAGGACCGACACGCTTTCCTTGAAGATGTCGTAGTGGAACAGCACGAAGCAGTGGTTCACCGTCGCGCCCGCGGTGCGCAGCGCGTTGACGAAGTTGATCTTGCTGCGGCTGTCGGTCGTCAGGTCTTCCACCAGCAGCACGCGCGAGCCTTCCTCGAGATGGCCTTCGATCTGCGCGTTGCGGCCGAAACCCTTCGGCTTTTTGCGCACGTACTGCATCGGCACCATCATCCGGTCCGCGATCCAGGCCGCGAACGGGATGCCGGCCGTCTCGCCGCCCGCCACCGCGTCGATCTGCTCGAAGCCGATGTCGCGCGTGATCGTCGTTTCAGCCATTTCCATCAGCGCACGGCGCACGCGCGGATACGAGATCAGCTTGCGGCAGTCGATATAGACGGGGCTTGCCCAGCCGGACGTGAAGATGAACGGTTTTTCGGCATTGAAGTGCACCGCCTGCACTTCGAGCAGGATTTTGGCGGTCGTATCCGAGATCGACTGACGATCGTAGCCTGTCATGGGCATTCCTTGGGTGATGAGCGAGGATCGGGCGCGGGCCCGGTGGCGCAGCAAGGGAACCCGCCCGGGGGGCCGGGGCGCGATCGGCGAACCAATCGCATCGCTGCGCGCGTAGCCGGCTATTTTACCCGATTCAGGCCGGTTTTCGGCGGAATTCGCGCGGGTTCGCGATGCCGCTCACCACCCGCGAAACAAACGGGGCGCGATCAGTTCGATGCTGATGCCGGGGATGCGGCGCTGCACCAACAGAGGTCATTTAGGGGGTGTACACTAGGCGACCCTTGGAAATCGTTCAGTACTTTGTACTTTCTTCTTGCCATCCGCCAAGGTTCGTTGGCGTGCCGATCCGGCGCGTCGCGGGCCGTCTCGCAGTCGACCATCCCCTCGATTCAAGCAGACGCGGCCGAAGGTGCTGTGTACTGAGTCGTCAATATTTCGCATGTCTCTCGCAGGTCAATCATGGACGAACAACTGAAGCAGGCCGCTCTCGCTTATCACCTGAATCCGAAACCCGGCAAGATTTCGGTCACCCCGACCAAGCCGCTGTCGAACCAGCTCGATCTGTCGCTCGCGTATTCGCCCGGCGTCGCCGCCGCGTGCGAGGCGATCCACGCCGATCCGCTCGACGCGCAGAAGTACACGTCGCGTGGCAACCTCGTCGGCGTCATCACGAACGGCACGGCCGTGCTCGGTCTGGGCAACATCGGCCCGCTCGCCGCGAAGCCGGTGATGGAAGGCAAGGGCTGCCTCTTCAAGAAATTCGCGGGCATCGACGTGTTCGACATCGAATTGTCGGAGTCCGACCCCGACAAGCTCGTCGAGGCGATCGCGATGCTCGAGCCGACGCTCGGCGGCATCAACCTCGAGGACATCAAGGCGCCGGAATGCTTCTACATCGAGCAGAAGCTGCGCGAGCGCATGAAGATCCCCGTCTTCCACGACGACCAGCACGGCACCGCGATCATCGCGTCGGCCGCGATCCTGAACGGCCTGAAGGTCGTCGGCAAGAAGCTTGCCGAAGTGAAGCTCGTATGCTCGGGCGCCGGCGCGGCAGCGATCGCGTGTCTGGACCTGCTGGTGAACCTCGGCCTCACGAAGTCGAACATCCTCGTCGCCGATTCAAAGGGCGTGATCTACGAAGGGCGCGGCAACCTCGATCCGTCGAAGCAGCGCTATGCGGCGAACACCGACGCGCGCACGCTCGCCGACGCGATCGTCGGCGCGGACGTGTTCCTCGGCTGCTCGAGCGCGGGCGTGCTGAAGCAGGACATGGTCAAGACGATGGGCGACCGCCCGCTGATCCTGGCGCTCGCGAATCCGGAACCGGAAATCCGCCCGGAAGACGCGAAGGCCGTGCGCCCGGACGCGATCGTCGCGACTGGCCGTTCGGACTACCCGAACCAGGTCAACAACGTCCTGTGCTTCCCGTTCATCTTCCGCGGCGCGCTCGACGTCGGCGCGACGACGATCACCGAAGAAATGAAGCTCGCGTGCGTGCGCGCGATCGCCGAGCTGGCCGAGGAAACCGACCAGAGCGAGGAAGTCGCGAAGGCGTATGAAGGCCATTCGCTCGAATTCGGGCCGGACTACCTGATTCCGAAGCCGTTCGACCCGCGCCTGATCATCAAGATCGCGCCGGCCGTCGCACAGGCCGCGATGGATTCGGGCGTCGCCACGCGCCCGATCCAGGACATGGACGCGTACCGCGAGCAGCTCGGCGCGACCGTCTACCGCACCGGCATGGTGATGCGCCCGGTGTTCGCGACCGCGAAGCAGAAGCAAGCCCGCATCGTGTTCGCCGAAGGTGAAGACGAGCGCGTGCTGCGTGCCGCGCAGTTCGTGCTGCTGGAAAAGATCGCGAAGCCGATCATCATCGGCCGTCCGTCGGTCGTCGACATGCGCCTCGCGAAGATCGGTTCGAAGCTGAAGGCCGGCACCGATTTCGAAATCGTCGATCCGGAAGACGATGCGCGCTACCACCGCTATTGGCAGGCGTATCAGGAGATCGGCGCGCGCGACGGCGTGACGCCGGAAGTCGCGAAGGCCGCGATGCGCAAGTTCAATACGCTGATCGGCGCGATGCTCGTGCATCTGGGCGATGCGGACGGGATGATCTGCGGGATGATCGACACGTTCCACAGCCACCTGAAGTTCATCGAGCAGGTGCTGGGCCGTGCGAAGGGCGCCGAGCACTTCGCCGCGATGAACCTGCTGATGCTGCCGGGGCGCAACCTGTTCGTGTGCGACACGTACGTGAACGAACTGCCGAGCGCCGACCAGCTCGCCGACATGACGATCCAGGCCGCGGCCGAGATCGAGCGCTTCGGCATCGCGCCGAAGGCCGCGCTGCTGTCGAACTCGAACTTCGGCAGCGCGCCGTCGGCGTCGTCGCGCCGGATGGCCGAGGCCCGCAAGCTGATCGTCGAACGTGCGCCGAACCTCGAAGTCGACGGCGAAATGCACGGCGACGCGGCGCTGTCGGAACTGATCCGCAAGCAGGCGTTCCCGGGCACGACGCTGTCGGGCGAAGCGAACCTGCTGATCATGCCGAACGTCGAAGCCGCGAACATCGCGTACAACCTGCTGAAGATGGTCGGCGGCGAAGGCGTGACGGTCGGCCCGTTCCTGCTCGGCGCGGCAAAGCCGGTCCACATCCTGACGCCGGCCGCGACCGTGCGCCGGATCATCAACATGACGGCCGTTGCCGCCGCGAACGTGAACACGAAGTAAGGCCACGCCCGCGTGTGCCGCGCGTCACGCGCGGCGCAATGAAAAACGCCACGGAACCTGCGTTCCGTGGCGTTTTTTTTGCGTAAACCGTAAATGAAGACAGCGGCGCGGGCGGGGCGCCCGAACGCGAACGCCTCGCCCGCCGCGTACCGTTACGCGACCTGCTGGTGCGACTGGCCGCCTGCCGGCGAACGCCACGTCGCCAGCAGCGTTTGCCACTTCTGGCGCACCGCGCGCAGGTTGTTCTCCTTCACGTGACCGTAGCCGCGAATGCCGTCCGGCAGCGCCGCGAGCTCGAGCGCGAGCGGGCGGTTGGCCGCGTTCAGCTTGGCCAGCACCTCGTCGATCAGCGCTTCGTACTCGCCGATCAGCGCGCGCTCGGTGCGGCGCTCCGCGGTGCGGCCGAACGGATCGAGCCCCGTGCCGCGCAGGAACTTCGCCTTCGCGAGCAGCCGGAACGCCGACATCATCCACGGGCCGTACGCCTTCTTCACGAGATGGCCGTGCGCATCCGTCTTCGCGAACAGCGGCGGCGCGAGGTGGAATTTCAGCTTCCAGTCGCCTTCGAACTGCGCGGTCAGGCGCGCGAGGAACGCAGGATCGGACTGCAGTCGCGCGACCTCGTATTCGTCCTTGTACGCCATCAGCTTGAACAGGTTGCGCGCGACCGCTTCGGTCAGCGGCTCCTGCACGGTGTCGCCGTCCGCCAGCGCACGCTCGCTGGCACGCACCTTGTCGACGAAGGCCGCATAACGCGACGCGTACGCGGCGTTCTGGTACGCGGTGAGGAATTCCACGCGCTTCGCGATCAGCGCGTCGACCGCCTTCTTCGTGTGCAGCGAGATCACCGTGGCGCCTTGCGCGGGGCGGGCGTCGCCGGCCGCGGCCTGCTTCACGCTCGCCAGGTCGTACGCGGCGCGGCGACCCCAGTCGAACGCCGCGCGGTTCTTCTCGACCGACACCGCGTTCAGCTCGATCGCGCGTTCGAGCGACGCGAGCGTCAGCGGCAGCCAGCCCTTCTGCCATGCGTAGCCGAGCACGAACGGGTTCGTGTAGATCGCGTCGCCGAGCAGCGCGACCGCGAAGCGGTTCGCGTCGATGAAGTCGACCGCTTCCCCGGCCGCCGCGCGGATGTCGTTCTCGGCCGACACGCCGGGGAACGCCCAGTTCGGGTTCTTGATGAACTCGGCGGTCGGCGTCTGCGCACTGTTGACGACGACCCGCGTCGTGTCGTGCCGCATCCGCGACGTGCATTCGTCGCCGGCCGTGACGATCGCATCGCAGCCGATCACGAGGTCGGCTTCGCCCATCGCGATCCGCGTGGCGTGGATGTCGGTCGGCGCGTGCGAGATCTGCACGTGGCTCATCACGGCGCCGCCTTTCTGCGCGAGGCCGGTGACGTCGAGCACGGTCACCCCCTTGTTTTCCAGGTGCGCGGCCATCCCGAGCAGCGCGCCGATCGTGACGACGCCCGTGCCGCCCACGCCGGTGACGAGCACGCCGTACGCGCGGTCGATGTCGGGCAGCGTCGGCTCGGGGATCGGCGGCAATGCGCTGCCGTCGACCGACACGGCCTTCGGCTTCTTCAACTGGCCGCCCTCGACCGTGACGAAGCTCGGGCAGAAGCCCTTCACGCACGAAAAGTCCTTGTTGCAGCTCGACTGGTTGATCTGGCGCTTCGTACCGAATTCGGTTTCCAGCGGCTCGACCGACAGGCAGTTCGACTGCACCGAGCAGTCGCCGCAGCCTTCGCACACCGCTTCGTTGATCACGACGCGCTTGGCCGGGTCCGGATATGTGCCGCGTTTGCGACGGCGGCGCTTCTCGGTCGCGCAGGTCTGGTCGTAGATCAGGATCGTCGTGCCTTCGATCTCGCGCAGCTCGCGCTGCACGTCGTCGAGCTGGTCGCGGTGATGGATCGTCACGCCCGGTGCGAGCAGCGCCTTCTGGCTGTCGTACTTCTCCGGCTCGTCGGTGACGATCACGATCTTCTTCGCGCCTTCGGATGCGAGCTGGTGCGTGATCTGCGGCACCGTCAGCACGCCGTCGACCGGCTGGCCGCCCGTCATCGCCACCGCGTCGTTGTAGAGGATCTTGTAGGTGATGTTCGCCTTCGACGAGATCGCCGCGCGCACCGCGAGCAGGCCCGAATGGAAATAGGTGCCGTCGCCGAGGTTCGCGAACACGTGCTTTTCGTCCGTGAACGGCGCCTGGCCGATCCACGGCACGCCTTCGCCGCCCATCTGGCTGAAGGTGCTCGTGCTGCGGTCCATCCACACGGTCATGTAGTGGCAGCCGATCCCGGCGATCGCGCGCGATCCTTCCGGCACGGTGGTCGACGTGTTGTGCGGGCAGCCCGAGCAGAACCACGGCTTGCGCTCGGTCTGCACGTGCGGCTTCGCGAGCGCCATTTCCTTCGCGTTGATCACCGCGAGCCGCGCGGCGATGCGCGCGCGCACGTCGGACGGCAATTCGAACTTCTCGAGCCGCGTCGCGATCGCCTTCGCGATGATCGCCGGCGACAGCTCGTAGTGCGCGGGCAGCAGCCAGTTGCCCATCGGCACCGACCATTCGCCGCCGGCGCCGTCCTTCTCGTCGAACTTGCCGAATACGCGCGGACGCTGCGCATCGGGCCAGTTGTACAGCTCTTCCTTGATCGCGTATTCGAGGATCTGGCGCTTTTCCTCGACGACCAGGATTTCGTCGAGGCCGCGCGCGAACGCCTGCGCGCCCTGCGCTTCGAGCGGCCACACGCAGCCGACCTTGTAGAGCCGGATGCCGATCCGCGCGCAGGTTTCGTCGTCGAGACCGAGGTCGACCAGCGCCTGGCGCACGTCGAGGTACGCCTTGCCGCCGGTCATGATCCCGAAGCGCGCATGCGGCGAATCGATCTCGATCCGGTCGAGCTTGTTCGCCCGGACGTAGGCAAGCGCCGCGTACCACTTGTAGTCGAGCAGCCGCGCTTCCTGCACGAGCGGCGGATCGGGCCAGCGGATGTTCAGCCCGCCTTCCGGCAGGATGAAATCGGTCGGCAGCACGATCTCGGTGCGATGCGGGTCGATGTCGACCGATGCCGACGATTCGACGACGTCCGTCACGCACTTGAGCGCGACCCACAGGCCCGAGTAACGGCTCATCGCCCAGCCGTGCAGGCCGAAATCGAGATATTCCTGCACGTTGGACGGGAACAGCACCGGCAGCCCGCAGGCCTTGAAGATGTGCTCGGACTGGTGCGCGAGCGTCGACGATTTCGCCGCGTGGTCGTCGCCGGCCAGCACCAGCACGCCGCCGTGCCGCGACGAGCCGGCCGAGTTCGCGTGCTTGAAGACGTCGCCGGTGCGATCGACGCCCGGTCCCTTGCCGTACCACATGCCGAACACGCCGTCGTGCTTCGCGCCGGGGTACAGGTTCACCTGCTGGGAGCCCCACACGGCGGTGGCGGCGAGATCTTCGTTGAGGCCGGGCTGGAAGACGATCTGGTGGGCGGCCAGGTGCTGCTTGGCTTTCCAGAGCGACAGATCGAGGCCGCCGAGCGGCGAGCCGCGGTAGCCGGAAATGAAGCCGGCCGTATTGAGACCGGCGGCGCGGTCGCGTTCCTGCTGGAGCATCGGCAGGCGCACGAGGGCCTGGATGCCGCTCATGTACGCGCGGCCGCGTTCCAGCGTGTATTTGTCGTCAAGCGTGACGGACTTCAGCGCGGCTTCTAGCGACGCGCGTTGGCCTGCGTCTAGCGGGGCATTCATTAACTGTCTCCTCCACCCGGTCTGGGATCACCAAAACTTCGGTTGCGTCGGCATCTTTTGGATGCGTCTGCAGTGGCCGGCATGTTCGCCGGTTTTAAGGGATGGTAGCACTGGGGCAAACCCGCCGCCCATCGGCCGCAACGCGGGGGAACGGCGGGCGGCGCGCCACGAAACAGGGCGAGACCATGCGTTACATCATGTAAAAGCATGTAAAGCCGTGTTGATCTGCGGGCAAATGCCGTTAATCTTGTCGGCCTGCCGGAGGTGCCCGGCCGCGTGGGTTCGTTCCGACGCAGTCGGGGAGGCGCCGGCAGTTTTACAGGAGGTGCAATGAACACACGTCATATCCAGAGTTTCCTGATCGTGTCCGCCGCGTTTTTCGCGATGACCGGCCCGGTGCGCGCGCAAGGCGCGAGCGCACTGGCGGCAGCCGGCGCGCAGATGCGTCAGATCGTGCCGGCCCCGGACGCCGCGGCACAGCCGTCGGCCGAGCGCGCCGCCGTATCGAAGGCGAACGTGCGTTGACGCGATCGCGCGGCCTCGCAGGCTGCGCCAGAATACAAAAAGGGCGGGAATCAGAGGATTCCCGCCCTTTTTCTTTGTGCCGCCGGATCGCGCGGCCACCCCGATTGCCCGGGGCTACCGCCGCGCGGCGCAAGCGTCAGGCCTTGTCCTGCACGACACCGCGGCGAATCTGGTCGAGCTCGATCGATTCGAACAGCGCCTTGAAGTTGCCTTCGCCGAAGCCCTGGTTGCCCTTGCGCTGGATGATTTCGAAGAAGATCGGCCCGATCTGGTTTTCGGTGAAGATCTGCAGCAGCAGGTCGTCGCGCGCGCCGTCGATCAGGATCTTGCGCTTCTTCAGCTCGTCCAGCGATTCACCGTGGTTCGGCACGCGGCGATCGACCAGCTCGTAATACGTGTCGATCGTGTCGAGCAGCTTCACTTCCTTGCTGCGCAGCCCGTCGACCGCCTGGTAGATGTCGCTCGCGCCGAGCGCGATGTGCTGGATGCCTTCGCCGTGATACGCGTCGAGGTATTCCTGGATCTGGCCGGCCGTATCCGAGCCTTCCTCGTTGATCGGGATGCGGATCTTGCCGCACGGCGACGTCATTGCCTTCGACTTCACGCCCGTCACCTTGCCTTCGATGTCGAAATAGCGCACTTCGCGGAAGTTGAACAGGCGTTCGTAGAACTCGGCCCATTCCTGCATGCGGCCGCGATGCACGTTGTGTGTCAGATGGTCGATGTAGGTGAGGCCGTGGCCGACCGGGTTCGGGTTCGCGCCGGGAATCGGCTCGAAGTCGACGTCGTAGATGCTGATGTCGCCGATCGCGCCCGGTTGCGCGCCGTTCTTGCCGCGCCAGCGGTCGACGAAGTAAATCAGCGAATCGCCGATGCCCTTGATCGCCGGGATGTTCAGCTCCATCGGGCCCGTCTTGTTGTCGAAGCCCCATGCGCCGAGTTCCAGTGCGTGCTGGTACGCCTTGGCGGCGTCCTGCACGCGGAACGCGATCGCGCAGATCGACGGGCCGTGCAGCCGCGCGAAGCGCTGCGCGAACGAATCGGGTTCGGCATTGATGATGAAGTTGATGTCGCCCTGGCGGTACACCGTCACGTCCTTGTGGCGGTGGCGCGCGATCGCGGTGAAACCCATCCGTTCGAACAGTTGTCCGAGTGCTTTCGGGTCCGGTGCCGTGTATTCGATGAATTCGAAGCCGTCGGTGCCGACGGGGTTGTCCCAGTTGGGGATCTGCATGTCGTGTCTCCTGTGCGGGGCGATCGGCCGGGGCGGCGTGCGCGTGCCCGGCGTGGTTCGATGTCGACGGCCGCGCCAGTAACGCGCGTGCGCGGCGAGTCGGGACATGCGACAGAGTGTAGCGGGCAGCCGCGAGCGGAAACTTGCGAACTTAATCGCCGGCACCTACGATGGCGCAATTTCCAATCTTAAAATAACCAACGGAGGGCAGAAGATGGCGCAAGCCGAATTGGATGCCATCGATCGGCGAATTCTCGCGATTCTTCAGGAGAACGGTCGCCTGTCGAACCAGGAGATCGCCGAACGCGTGAACCTGTCGCCGAGCCCGTGCCTGCGGCGGATCCGGCGGCTCGAGGAAATCGGCGTGATCACGGGCTACGTCGCGCTGCTGAATCCGCAGAAGCTCGGCCTCGACCTGCTTGCCTACGTGAGCGTGCGGCTCGAAAAGCGCGGCGGCCTTGCGCCGGTCCGGGCCGACGAGACGTCGGCGCGCGCGGGCGCGACCCACGCGGAGCTGTTTCGCGCGGCCGTGCAGACCTGGCCGGAAGTGGTCGCGTGCCATGCGATGACCGGGGACATGGATTACCTGCTGCGCGTGCAGGTCGAGGATATGGCGCATTTCTCCCGCTTCGTGCAGGAGCATCTGCTGCATCACCCGTCGGTGATCGACGTGAAAACGAGCTTCTCGCTCGACTGCTTCAAGGAAACGACGGCGTTGCCGATTCGTTCGGCGCGCTAGCGCCGCGGCAGGGGAAGGGAGGGCGCCGGGCGTGCCGCGGGCACGCCCGGCTGGCCGACGTCAACGACGTCAGGCCGTCAGCGCGGCGGGCATCAGCGATTCGATGAACTTCGTCGTGCGGCGCGCCTGGCGCTTCATCGCGTAGTCGAACACCGCGGCCTGTTCCTGCATCATCTCGGCGATGATCGTCGAGTGGTCGGCCGGCGGCAGCGACAGGTACGCATCGGCTTCGCCGTACGCGTACTCGATCCGCATCCCGGACTTCTTCGCGATGTGCATCATCGTCGCGTTACGCGACAGGCAGTGCATGTACAGCATCGTCACGTGCGTGTTGCGGCTGCGGATCGCCGCGCGCTCGAACAGCTTCGAGCCGACGCCGCGGCCGCGCGCGCTTTCGAGCACCGACACGCCGAATTCCGCCGTACGCGCGTCGCCCTCGGCCGGCAGATAGGCCAGATGGCCGACGCCGATCAGTTCGAGGTCGTGGTCGAACACGCCGAACACGGTATCGCGACCGAAATCGATCGTGCGGACATAGTTCTCGATCACGTGGTCGGGCACCATCTGGCCGAAGCGCAGCAGGCGATCCTCTTCGTCGAGCGAGAGAAAGTGGGTGAGCATCTGCTCACGGTCTTTGGAAGCCAGTTCCCTGACGAGAACCGGCGCAGTACCGACCTTGCCGACAGCATCGGCACGGCCGTTGAATTGCGTGTTCATCGTGGGTTCCTCAGTGTGGGAGCACAAACGGGTTGTGCAATGCAACAGCATTTTAGCCGACCGGGGTTGGGGAAAACCCGCATTTGACGTTATTTGTGCTGAGGGGGAATTCTAAATCCGCTTAGTACATTCGCTATCTATTTGATTTCAAACGGATATAAAATTCATCATATGAAATGCGCGGCGGCGGTCGTACTGTGCCCGCCGCGCAACGCATGCTGCTGCGCGGCAATCAGGCGGCCGTCGACAGCCCGCGCTCGATCAGGTCGATCACCTGTTCGGCGAAGTCGCGGTAGCCGAGGCGCCCGCCCGGCTTCAGCCACGTGAAGGTCCAGTTGATCATCCCGAACACCATCATCGTTACCGAGGTCTGGTTTTCCTTCGAGATGCGGTCCGGGTACGCGCGCGCGAGCTGCCGCGTGAACGCCGCGACGATATCGCGCTGGCGGTCGAGCACGATTTCGCGCTGCGCGTCCTCGAGATACTTCACGTCGTTGAGCAGCGCGACGTGGCGGCTGTGCGACGTCTCGTATTCGGAGAGGAACGCGCGCACGAGCTCCGCGAACGCGTCGCGCTCGCTGAGGCCGCGCCGCTGGCTCGCGCCCTCCACCTCGGCGATGATCAGCATCAGCCGTTTCGTGTAGCGGTCGAGCAGGTCGAACAGGATCGCTTCCTTGCTCTCGTAATAGTGATAGAGCCGCGCCTTCGACGTGCCGCTCGCGGTCGCGAGATCGGACATCGACGTGCTCGGGTAGCTCGTCTGCGCGAATTTCTCGGCGGCCAGGTCGAGGATCTGCTCGCGCTGGGATTCGTGGTCGGGCGCTCGGGTTCGGGCCATGGTCGAATACGGAAGATTAGCGTTGCTCGGCGGCGCGGGCCGCGCGCACCTGCGTGGAAGAGAGGGCGTCCGGCGCGTCGTCCTGCAGCTCGAGCCGGCCGGCGGCCGCGAGTTCGCGGCAGCGCCACCACGCGATCGAGTCGCTGACGAACAGTCCGCCGCGGTCGGCGGCGGCCATGATGCTGCCGACGAGGCGCCGCGCGGGCTGCCAGTCGGTTTGCGCGCGCGCGACGATCAACGCGTCGAGATCGGCGTAGTGGCCGCTCTTGATCGTGTTGCTGACCCAATAACGCAGTTCGGCGTTCAGGTGCTTCGCTTCCTGCCATTCGAGCGCGAGGCGGCCGATGCGCAGGACCGAGACCGGCGCGGCCGCCGGCCGCTTGCGCGCCAGTTCCGCGGGCGAGAACATCCCGGTCGCGCATGCCTGGTCGGCGCGCGACAGCGAGGCGCGTTGCGCGGCGTCGAGGTCGGCGGCCGACAGCCGCACCTCGTTCAGGCGCTGCGGCACGTTGCGCAGGTGATAGGCGACGCGGCGCAGCAGCAGCTTGTCGCCGACGCTCGGCGCGTGCCACACGACGACCTGGCCGGTCTCCGTCGCCAGTTGGTCGAGGCGGGCGAATTCGCCTTCGATTTCCGCGTTCCAGTCGGGAATCTGGTCGCCGAGCACGTGCTGCCAGAAGGCGGCGCGCGTGTCGGGCGTCTCGTCGGCGCCCTTCAGCGGCCCGACGCCGAGATCGTCGAGCAAACCCACGACGCGCTCGTCGCGTCCGGCTTGCGCAAGGCCCTCGCGCAGCGACGCGGCGGCGGTGCCCCCCTGAATCACATGAATGGTACTCATCGGCCTGTCGTCAACAAAAGAAAGCCGCCGGCGGGCGGACGTTGCGACGTCCAGCCGGCCGGCGGCCCCTAGTGTAAGCGAGATGTGTGACGGCGAGAAACCGTACCGCGCCGCGGCGCGATGCCGCTCAACGTTCGTCGAAGCTCACGACGACCTTGTCGCTGATCGGGTGACACTGGCACGTGAGCACGAAACCGTCCTTCACCTCGTGCTCCTCGAGCGTGTAGTTCTTCTCCATCCGCACTTCGCCTTCGACCACCTTCGCGCGGCACGTGCAGCAGACGCCGCCCTTGCACGCGTACGGCAGCGCGAGGCCCGCGCGCAGGCCGACGTCGAGCAGGCTCACGCCTTCGTACGGCAAACGCAGCTTGCGCTTCTTGCCGTCGAGCACGATTTCGAGGTCGGCGGCCGGCGTCTGGTCGGTGATCTCGACGACCGGTGCGCCGGCCTGCGGCAGCGGCGTGCCGAAGCGCTCGACGTGCACCTTCGCCTGCGGCACGCCGGCGGCTTTCAGGGCGGCTTCGGCGGCGTCCATCATCGGCGCCGGGCCGCAGATGAACGCCTCGTCGATCGCGTCGGCCGGCGTCAGCGTGCCCAGGAATTCCGCGCATTTCGCCTGGTCGAGCACGCCGTTGAACAGCTCGACGTCCTGCAGGTCGTCCGACAGCACGTGATAGAGGACGAAGCGGTTCATGTAGCGGTTCTTCAGGTCCTCCAGCTCCTCCGCGAACATGATCGCGTCGACGCTGCGGTTGCCGTAGATCAGCGTGAACGTGCTGCGCGGCTCGAGTTCGAGCGTCGTCTTCACGATCGCGAGCACCGGCGTGATCCCCGAGCCGCCGGAAAACGCGACGTACTGCTTGCCGTGGTCGGCGTTCAGGTGCGTGAAGAAGCGGCCGTCCGGCGTCATCACGTCGATCGTGTGGCCGGCCTTCAGCGTGTCGAACGCGAAGTTCGAGAAGCGGCCGCCGCGCACGCGCTTGATGCCGATGCGCAGTTCGCCGTCGCGGTCGTAGTCCGTCGTGCCGACGCAGATCGAATACGAGCGGCGCGTCTCCTCGCCGTCGATATGGGTCTTCAGCGTGACGAACTGGCCCTGCGTGAAGCGGTATGCATCGCGCAGCTCGGGCGGCACGTCGAACGAGACGGTCACGGCGTCGGCGGTCTCGGGCCGCACGTCGCGGATACGCAGCGGATGAAATTGCGGGGTCGCCATATTCAGTAGGGTTTGAAGTAGTCGAAGGGTTCGCGGCAGTCGACGCAGCGATACAGCGCCTTGCAGGCGGTGGACGCGAACTGGGCGAGACGTTCGGTGCGCGCGGAGCCGCAGCGCGGGCAGGTGGGCGCGGCGACCGGCCGCGGCACGAAGCGCACGACGTTCTCCCGCGGCGCGGCGCTGCCGCACTGGCCGACCGGTGGCGCGATGCCGTACGCGCGCAGCTTGTCGCGCGCTTCCTGCGTGATCCAGTCGGTCGTCCAGGCGGGGGCGAGCACCGTCTCGATCCGGTGCGGCGGCAGATCGGCGGCCTGCAGCGCGGCGGCGATGTCCTCGGCAATCTGCGACATCGCCGGGCAGCCCGAGTAGGTCGGCGTGATCACGACCTCGAGCCGGCCGTCGTCCGCGCGGCGGACGTCGCGCAGGATGCCGAGCTCGCGGATCGACACGACCGGGATCTCCGGATCGGGCACGGTTTCCAGCACGTCCCACGCACGGGCGAGCAGCGGATCGTCGCGGTGCGCGGCGGGGGCGGGGGC